>JAYEKR010000103.1:0-4112 GCA_034661115.1 Thermodesulfobacteriota bacterium
ACCGTTCACGGAACGTGCTTTCCGCGTCACCCCCGCGAAGGCGGGGGTCCAGAGGCAGCACGGGAAGGGAAGACTATCCAGGAGGCGTCACCCCCGCGAAGGCGGGGGTCCAGAAACGTGAATTATCCGGAACACTGGATTCCCGCCTTCGCGGGAATGACTGTGGTGGTGTTCCTGTTATTGTAACTGTTCACGGAACGTGCTTTCCGCGTCACCCCCGCCTGCCTGTGCGCTGCACGCAGACAGGCGGGGGTGCGTCTTTGCGTGAGAAAAATCCTTTTGATCCCCTTTTCAAAGACCGGTTTTTGCTAAGCATCAACCTTTTTTTCATAAAAATCAGTGAATCAGAATAAAGAGAAAAATCTTACCTATAAATAGAACTTATTGTTCCACCATGAACAAAAAGGGACAGCCAATCCAAACAACTGAACAAAGATAAAAAAGGCAACCTGCTGTTATATCAAATGATTTTATTTTTATATGCTCATGGCATCATGTTTGCTTGTTTTCGAGTGCAGTTACGCTTGTTAGTGGGAGGACGCCATGAGACTGACACGCAGGGAAATATTGGAAGAACTTGAAAGGCTGGGTATAAAAGAATTCGGCAGGCTCAAGATGATATGCAGGGAGTATGAAATATACTGGGATTGTTTGATGGCCCAAAAGGCAAACTAAAATAAAAACAAATACGGAAGCTTGTATGTTAAATAAATTTATTATTGATGAAACTTTGAAGTTTTCCTCTGATTTTGCACGAAAAAATGCAGAGGCCATACCTATCCTCTTCCAGGTGTCACTTTTAAAGGAACTGGATGTGCGTCCGGAAAAGATACCCGAAATCTTTCTCCACATAGTCGAGAGGGCCCTGCCTTATGACACCGCATTGCTCTATGTATGGGA
This sequence comes from Thermodesulfobacteriota bacterium, assembly GCA_034661115.1. Classification (GTDB taxonomy): domain Bacteria; phylum Desulfobacterota; class Desulfomonilia; order UBA1062; family UBA1062; genus JAYEKR01. Next base: position 901 of record JAYEKR010000103.1, read on the forward strand.
ACCCAAGGATGCATGGTATTGCAGAGGTCTCCAGGGTAAAATCCCTGAAACGATTGAATATGGGGACGTCTTTACAGACATCATAAAAAAAACCAGCCGTCCCATGTTGATCCCGGATTTTGAACGTTCCGGGCTGAAACAGGAGAATACACCAATACCCTTTTCCTCAATGATCGGCCTGCCCATCTTCATTGATACCGCAACAATCGGCTGCGTCGAGATATTTCGCAAACAGGGGAAACCCTTTGATATCAACGATGTCACCCTTATCAAACATTTTCTCTTATACTCGGAAAAAGCATTGGAGGATGTGTTTGACCCGGAAAAAATTATTGGTGATGCAACCGACCTCCGGTCAGGCACACCCAATGAGCATATCCTGGTAGATATTCTGCATCGTCAGGCGGAACAGGCCCAAAGACTGGCCTATCCCCTGAGTATTGCAATCATCGACATCGACCCGGACAAAATGCTTATCTTCAAGGATATCACCGGGTGGATCGACAAGATGCAGCATCTCTTTATACAGATAAAAGACGGACTTCGATGCTATGACAAGCTTTTGCGCTACGAGGAAATGAGTTTCATTGCCATCCTTCCCGGGTCCAGCACTCAAGAGGCCATGGAGGCCATTGGCAAGGCCACCGCCCAGATGGACACAGGGCTTTATGGCCATATAAATATCGGGTTTGCCGAGATGCCAAAGGAGGCACAGGACGCAAAGGGGCTGATCAACGCAGCCCAGCAGGCCCTTTCCCACTCTCGCAAAAACAACATTACAATGGCAGGCTACTTCCAGGCCAACCCTTCCCGTATACCCGGGATGCCTCTGGACATGGACATGATCCGTGTAATGGGATCGCCACCAAGCGTGGATACGCTCAATGACCTCCTTGCCATGTTCACAAAACAATGTCATGCAAAAAAGATCGCCATTGTCACGGACACAGAGGCACGAGCAGTGCAGTGGGAACACAGCAAGCTCGGCAACATAGAGTGCCGGGACCTGCCGGAAGACATCTACAGCTGGGTAATCTCGTTTTTATCTCCGGCCTGGGCAGTGGTTGCGGGGCTGGATACAGACATGGATAACTGGTACTGGGGCATGCTTTTATGCGCATCCATCCTTTCCGACATACGTTCCGGGTTTTCCATGGGATATTCCATCCGCGTATCAGATGAAATGTACACCCTTGCCAGAGCCATGGGCATGGACGCACAAAAGGCCACGAACCTGGCCAATTCCGCACTTGGGGCCAATATAGGATACTTGGGCATACCTGCATCCATATTTACCAAAGGGGAACTGAGTCCATTTGACCGGCAGAGAATCAATGCGCATCCCATTATATCCGCAAGGATACTCAAGGGTACACGTGTGATTGATTTCGACAGGGACTGCCTTGTTCTACACCATGAAAACATGGACGGAAGCGGATATCCGCGGGGTATAAAGGGCATGAGCATTCCAGAGGGGGCAAGGGCATTAAGGGTTGTGGATACATATAATGCCATGATTTCTCCCAGGCTTTACCGTACACAGATGCAACAGAAAGATGCCGTTGAACAGATGCATTCACTCAAAGAAAACCTGCTTGATCCTGACATAACATCTCTTTACATGGATCTCATCGGTTCTTGATCCATCTTGGATGGGTTATACCGTGTTTCTGGATCTTGTAATGCATAACTCGCTTACTTATACCAAGCTGCCCGGCCGCATCCTTCTGTATCCAGTCGTTCGCCTCCAAGGCCTCGATGATCTTGTCTTTTTCCGTAGTAGAAAGGGATGACTGCCCTGAGTGATGATCAGTTGCTGTATGGACATCGGATACAGGCGCAAGAAATATATCATCTGCTGTGATGACCTTTCCCTCTGATAAAAGGATGGCCCTCTCTACGCAATTCCTTATTTCCCTCACATTGCCGGGCCAGTCATATTTCAGGAGCATCTCCATAGCATCCGGATCAATTGCCATCTCATCCTTGTTAAACTCCATACCGTATTTTCGGACAAAATACCTTACAAGGGGTTCAATATCATCCCTGCGGTTTTTCAAGGGCTGTATATGCAGGTTTACTACATTGATCCTGTAATACAGGTCCTCACGAAACTTGCCCTGCCTCACCAAGGAGGCAAGATCCTGGTTTGTGGCGGCAATGACCCTCACGTCCACCTTGATGGTCTTGTCCCCTCCCAGACGTTCAATTTCCCTTTCCTCAAGTACACGCAGGATCTTGGCCTGGAGGGCAATATCCATATCCCCTATCTCATCCATAAAAATGGTCCCCATGTTGGCCTGTTCCACCCTTCCTGTCCGCATCTTGATAGCGCCTGTAAAGGCACCCTTTTCATGGCCAAAAAGCTCACTCTCCAGGATATGCTGTGGAAGGGCGGCGCAGTTCACCTGCACAAAATTATTATCCGCACGATCGGAGTTATGGTGAATGGCCCCGGCGATCAGGCCCTTGCCCACACCGGTCTCGCCCGTGATCAATACAGTTGAACCGGCCATGGAAACCTTTTCCACCATCTTCAATACCTTCCTGGTCTGCGTACTGTTTCCTATAATATCCCTGGTCCGGTATATGACATCATCCTGGGCATGACGCAGATAATCGATCTCGTTCTTCATGCGCTTGAACTTAAGGGCATCGTCGATCTTGACCACAATCTCATGCAGGCCAAAGGGCTTTTGTATAAAGTCCTGGGCCCCATTCTTCATGGCAATCACAGCCGTGTCCACAGATGCATATCCAGTCATCACAATAACAAGGGTCGTAGGACTGGACTCCCTGGCCTGTTTCAGAATCTCGATCCCGTCCCTGCCCGGCAGCTTAAGGTCAGTCAGTATAAGGTCATAAACATACTTGTCTATCCTGGCCAGGGCTGCCTCGGCATCCCCTACCAGCTCCATATCATGGTTATGCGACTTGAGTTCCTGGAAAAGAACCTGCCCCAGATTGATATCGTCTTCAACAATAAGTATATGTGCCATTGTGAACCTTATATTCGGGAAAAACAGCAGAAAACTTTATATGAAAATAACAGGAACACCACCACAGTCATTAGTCATTCCCGCCTACCTGCGTGCGACGCACAGGCAGGCGGGGGTGACGGTTATCTTTGTGATATTATATAGGATTCTAACTCCGCGTCCTCTGCTCCTCAGCGGTGAGGCCTTTTTTTCATCCCTGGTTAAGAACGCAGA
>JAYEKR010000104.1:0-4104 GCA_034661115.1 Thermodesulfobacteriota bacterium
TCTAAGATCAATTTATTTTTCAAAACCAGATTCAACATCTCATTAGGTGTGATCCTGACCGTTTCCTTCAATACATCATCATTGATGAAACGCATTGTGGCATCGGCATTGGATGGAATATAATTCAGTACCCTCAATCGACCGTCCTGAAACAATAGGGCCTGTTCCACGGTGCCGGTTTCAGTCTTGATTCCAATAGAAAAATTGGTCCATCCATCAGTGCTTTTAAGGCGCCTCCTTAGAGAAGGTCTCAGGTTGAATTGGGCAGCCATTAAACGCAGGGCCACATGTGTCAGTATGTTCATGTAATTTTTCGAGCTCATTTTTCCTCCTTTTATCCGTAAGACTGATGCCTTGGGTTAAATCTCTATACCGGCCTGCCTGAAGATCTCCCCGCAGTCATTCACCTTTTGTGCGGGCAGCCATTTATGCATGCTATCATTGTCTTCAAAAGGGTTCTCTACCCCTATCTTGTCGTTCTTTTCGTGCCAGAGGGGGTTGTAACTCAAAAGGGCCGAGCGTTTTACCCCGTGGTTTTTTAGAAATTTTGCGATTGCACGGATGTTCGCCTCTGTATCTGTGATCCCCGGGATAAGAGGTACCCTGGGCAGGATAGAAAACCCGCCACCCTTTGAGAGTTCATTGAGCCGGATAAAATTTTCAAGGATAAGGTGATTATCCACACCGCAGTAGCGTTTATGCTCCTTTGGGTCAAGGATCTTGATATCCATGTAGATCAGGTCTGTGTACGGGAGGATCAGTTCCTCGAACTCGCCTGTATTGAACTGCCCGCAGGTCTCCACCAAAGTGGAGACACCTTGCTCCTTCAGGCGTTTTAAGAGCTCATGGGTAAACCCCATATACATGGTGGGCTCTCCGCCCGAGAGCGTGACCCCTCCGCCCGAGGTGTCGAAAAAGGGTTTGTCGCGCAGGCATTTATCCACGATTTCATCGACGCCCATCGACTCCCCTACCCTGGTCAGCGCACCTGAGGGGCATGCATCCACGCATGCCATGCACAGGGTGCATCGATCACGGTCGATAAAATACCGGTTGTCACGGGACAATGCCCCATTGGGGCAGGTGTCAATACAGGTATTGCACCCAACGCATTCCTTGGCATCGAAAGAGATTTCCTGCGCAATCCGTTTGCTCTCCGGGTTATGACACCACACACAGCTCAAAGGGCAGCCCTTGAAGAACACCATGCTCCTTATCCCGGGCCCGTCGTCCAGGGAGTTTCCCTTGATTTCGAGAATCAGCGGCTGTTTTTCCATGTTTATTCCTCCTTCGTGACGTCACGCCGGTCTCCTGCATGCAATCTGCTGTTCGAAACATGCCTATACCCCGTATTCCGCCCTTTCTATCAGCTCGATCTGCTGCTGCTTATTAAGGGTGACAAAATAGACATTGTATCCCGAGATACGCACCAGAAGGCTGCGGTAGTTCTCCGGGTTGGCCATGGCGTCCTTGAGTACGCGCGAGTCGACCATGTTAAACTGTATCTGCATGCCGCCCAGGCCGCAGTATGTCTTTACATAGTTCGCCATTGTATCCACGGTCTGTTCGCGCGTGTCAGAAGCGCTCGGTACCAGCTTGACATTAAAGGCGATATTATTGTCCATATTTTTGGGATCCAGACTCGCCACGTCGCGGATATTGTCGAGATAGTTTTTGGATGCATTCGGCTCAGGGGTCAGCCCGGGCGTGAATGCCTTACCTGCCAGGCGCCCGGAAGGCAGGGTCCCGGAGAGGTTGCCATAGGCGGTATGCTGGGACATGGACCAGAAGCCGCTTGTATACCGGCCGCCCCTGTAGTTGGTGTGGTTTGCATAGCATGAGTGAATCATGCCGGTTATGCGGTTCGCCATTTCCAGGGCCTCATGATTACCTGATCCAAAGAGGGCCACCTTGTTTTTCACCATGGCATGGAGCTCGGGATATCCATTGAACCCTGCATCAACGGCCTTTTTCAGGTGGGCAAATGTTACTTTTTTTTCGTCAAACACGAGCTGTTTGATTACGAGCATGCTGTCAATAACATCGGCCAGCCCGATATTGGAGGAGCCTGATGTATTGTACTGTGCCCCGCCACTGGTGACATCGAGGGCCTTTTTAACTGTCCCGTCCATCATGGAGCTCAAAAAGGGAGTGGGCCGCAACAATGCGTGAAACTCGGCATATTTATTGTTGAGGTCCACAGCCTGGTCGATAAGGAAACCCTGCTGGATGGCATAGGCATCAAAAAACTCGTCAAACCCCTTGAATCCCTGCACCTGTCCTGTATGGGGCCCCAGGTCCCAGTGCATGGAGGGCTGATACCCGTTATTGAGCGCCATTTCCAGTGCCGCGACCATGTTCATGAGTATGGAGCCGGTATGCGCCATGTGACGCCCCGAGATGGTAGGTTCCACGCATCCAATGGCGCACCAGTCGTTTATTGCCTCTTGTGGATAATTGTGTTGCTCCAGGGCAGAGAATACTGCATTGTCATTGTGGATGGACGGCGTGGCCGAGGTGACAAGGTTCACCTCGCACAGGCGTTTGATATAGGTATCGGAGTTTATCTCCGGATTGATGCGCGCGTTCATGTTAGGGTCGTGCAAAACGAGCATCTCTGTGGCCTTCAGGAATATATAGGTCATATCACATACACCGTCATCTCCAGCAGGCGTGACACCTCCTATGGTGATGGCCTGGTCAGCGGGAGAACGGCCGAAGAGGTAATTGCCGATGTCAGGCGAAAGGGGCATATGGTCTGTGCAGCGCAGCATGAAGCTGCCGGTAAGCTCTAAGGCACGGGATATAGCTTTTTTTCTCTCCTTATCGTCCCGGCATTTTTCCATATCCCGGATAAAATATGGCTGGAGCCATTGATCGAGCCGCCCCAGGGACAGGCCCGTATTGGTGTTTTCCATGTGCATGCCGATCCAGACGGTCCAGATACACTGGATGGCCTCATTCAGGGATGAGGCGGGTTTTTCTGGCACGCGCATGCACACCCGTGCAATATTTTCGAGCTCTGCCCGGCGTTGTGCATCCTGGGTGATATCCGCCTTGCGCTGCGCCTCGGCTGCAAGGTTTTGGGCATAGGCCTCAATCCCCTTAAGACTCAGTATCATGGCGTTCAAGGCGTCCACCTGTGCCGGTGAAAGGTCTTTGTCCTTGAGTCTTTGCCCTATATCGGCCCGGATGCCGGAGGTGCCCTTTTTGAGTACGAGGGGAAATGCAGGAACAGTGTGAGAAAAGCCTACTGATTTCCAGCAGAAATAGGCCATCCAGTGTTCATCGATCTGCAGGCCCAGGGGGTTATGGTATTTTTCGCGGACACCTTCGCGGAAATTGCGGTGAATCCAGAAGGGAAAGATCTCGCTGAGGGTCTCGCGTGTGTGGTCAGAGATGGTATAGGGATTGAGCTTGCGCTTGTCTATGGAACCGAGCTCTCCCCAGATCTGGGTGCCGTGTGCATCGGGATAGACGATTGCACCGCAGGTCTCATGTGAGGTAGTGGTGCCTGCCAGGAGCTGATCTTTTGCAATGATGGGCTGTTTATTTTTCATAAAATAACAAAAGGCATGTCCCTGGCGCAGTTCAGGGTTCCATGGATTGCCATTGATATCTGTCTCAAAACCGTTTTCACGAAACCATCTGGTGAGGATTTCCGGCCGTTCTGCGCAGATCTCCGGGAGTGTGTCCATGAATGCGTTTTGCATGCGCTCCAGCCTGGGAAATGCCTCCAGATCGAGGTGTGAAAGATATGGGTCTTCCAGGTAGTGCACACCCGGGTCTTTGCTGCGATCCGCCTTGAGATGCAGGGTTTTTCTTTGCTGCATTCCCTTTGCCAGGGCCGGATCCGAGATGCTGTATTCGTTTTTACGCCCTGCGATATCCTCGGCATAGGCCTTGTCGAGCATCTTCTGCTGCTGCCTGCCTACAAGGAGCGAGACATAATAGTTGAAGACCTGCATATAGGTAATGTTTCCACGGGCCATGATGCGGTTTTTCAGTGCCATGTTCAGCACCTCGTTGGGTGGCTGTGTGGCCATTTGTTTGAGGGTGTCATCATCGAATGCAATAAGCACCACGTCTGAATCACCGATCTCC
>JAYEKR010000105.1:0-4092 GCA_034661115.1 Thermodesulfobacteriota bacterium
AGGGAACTGTAAACGATAATGAAAATTCATTATTGTTTACAGGATAGGCTTTCAGATCAAAAAGTCAAGGGATCTTTTTGTGTTCTATGGGATGTTATATAAACCCGCATGAGCGCTTCTGTTGGATGGTAGCAGGCAATGGATTCAAATAAAGGCGGTTGATCCTGGTTACAGGAAAGCGGGGTAATGCCTAGGGTTTGTCAATGGTTTTGCTTTAGTTTAACAATCAGATGTCTGTGGATATGCTATGGAGCTATGGAGTCAGGATTATTATATTTGTACCATTAAGTATTATCAGGAGGTGAGGTATGCATTTTACAATCTTTGACACGCCCGTTGTTCGGGATATGCTCTACTGGATATCAAAGGGTTATCTGCGCATGATTGGATGGAAAAAGCAGGGGCAGGTGCCGGATTTGTCCAAGATGGTTATGATTGCAGCCCCTCATACAACCAACTGGGACATGCCTATCACTATGGCCATCGCCTTTGTTTTCAGGATCAAGGTGTACTGGATGGGGAAAGACACACTGTTTAAGCGGCCATTTGGCGCGGTGATGAAATGGCTGGGAGGGATTCCTGTGGACCGGAGTGCAGGTAATGACGTGGTTCAGCAATCGATCCGGGCCTTTGAAAAAAACGAGAATCTCGTAATAATTGTTCCTCCTGAGGGTACCCGTGGAAAGGTCAGTTACTGGAAGACAGGTTTTTATCGTATAGCCAGCGGGGCAGGTGTCCCTATAGTTCTGGGTTTCCTTGATTATCGGAAAAAGGCAGGAGGTATTGGTCCGACTATATACCCCAGCGGGGATATGGATCTGGATATGAAGGAGATCCGTTCTTTTTATGGAGAGATCGCAGGGAAATATCCTGACAAGACCTCCTATGCGGATGTATCCCCTTCATCAAAGGGCAGATCTTATCGTGATTACAAATAAGTGACCACAGGAACTTTTTGGTTGTTTATGCCTGTGCATAGAAGAGCATAGGTATATCTATTGGTAGCCGTTCACGGTTTGAAATTAGAAATGTGGCCGTTCACGGCTTGAAATTAGAAATTAGAAATTAGAAATTAGAAATTGGGGAGAAATGAAACGAGTTTACGAACTGGATGTGTACAAATTGGCAGAAGCGTTATCAGATAATACGATCTTCCGACAGCATAGCCGCAAATATAGCAGAAGGCTATGGTCGGTATACTCCCGAGTACAAAGGCATAAAGGCCAACGTTCCAATTTCCAATTTCAACGTTCCGTGAACGGTTACCTGTCTTTTTTATATAAATTAGCCAGTAGCAAGTCGCAGGGTATGGTATTTGCACTCAGGTAGACATGATGCAGATATATGATTTGCTTGCGAGGTTTTCGGGGATGCCGTATGGCAGTCTGGTTATGGTTTTTTCTATTGTATCCGTGTATTTTTTAAGCGTAAGGTCGCACAGACAAGATTGATTTAAGATTGTATGTGCCTTGGACGATAAAAAGATATACGTTATGATGGAGGTGATGGGTGTCAAAAAAAGACAATGCACACAAGGATAATATTGTTGGCCTGCTTGGCAAGGGTACTGATTTTGATGGAAAGCTTGTATTCCAGGGGACCTTGCGTATAGACGGAAAATTCAAGGGAGAGATCATTACCAAGGGGGTTCTGGTGGTTGGCGAAGGGTCCCTTGTCCATGCAGAGGTCAATGCGGAGACGATCGTTGTGCATGGAGAGATTCATGGTAATCTTTGTGCCACAAAAAAGATAGAGATACGGGGCAAGGGAAAGGTCTTTGGAAACATCAAGACAGTCGGTCTCATTGTGGAGGAGGGTGTAACCTTTGAGGGGAGTTGTCAGATGAAAGATTCAGTGAACTCCGAGGTTGTATCCCTTGAAGAAAGAAAAAAGTAGCGCTGGTATACAATGTAGAAAAGAGGTCCGTCTTTGCCAGGGTGTTCTCTGCTTGACTTATTTCCCCCCTTTGCTATTATAGGCAATTATAAAATTTGATCCTTTTAAGGAGGTAGAAATGGACAACCGCAGAAGGCATGACAGGGTCAAAATGAGTCTGAATGTTTTGTATGGAGGGCTCGATGGGAAAGAGGTATTGTCTTCAACCATGGATATCAGCATGAGCGGGATGTTTGTAAAGACCGACGCCCCTTTGACTTTGGGGACAGCCATTGGCGCCAGTATTGATGCCGGAATGATCGGCAAGGTGGTCAATGTCGAGGGCAATGTTATCCGGGAGCAGGAGGATGGCATGGCCGTTGAGTTTGTCCATGTGGGTGAAAAGGATATGGGGCTCCTCCTCACGCACAGGTAGGTGCCTGCCCGGGATGACCTTTTTAAAAAGTCAGTGATGATACCCATTTGACCAAATTCCGCGTCAGGCTTAAATTTTAATCTCACTTAGGGTACAATTCCCCGCAGCTTGCTGCGGGGTAGTTCACTTAAGCCTCTCGTGTGCCTCGTGTATCTCCTTAAAGCGTTTTTCTGCGAGTTCCCTGAATTCTTCACCCAGATGTGATACCTTGTCCGGGTGGTATTTTTGTGCGAGTTTTTTGTATGCCGCATCTATCTCTTTTTTCGAGGCATCCCTGTCAAGGCCCAGCATTTTGTATGGATCATAGTTGTCCTGGCCGAATGCGCTGGGGCCTGCGTCTTCCCGCTCTTTGTCGCCATTTAGCCCGGCCTGTTCTGTGTGTTTTTCAGGGGATGGTGAGAAAAAATAGTACCACAATAATCCGATAATGATGATGTCGTCTATCCATCCCCAGCCGATGATAAAGTCAGGGAAAAGATCCCAGGGGCTCAGCGCATACAGGATGCCAAGCAAAGAAAGGATGACCTTGGTCAATGTTGTCTCCTCATGGGATATTTATTAATCCATAAATGATTATTGTAATCATATGTGGTCTGGTAGATATTGGGCAAGTTTTTGGCTTGATCTGATGCGTCCGTCATGGTCTATGATTACCCATTCCATGCCCCTTTTATCAAGGAGTGTTTTCATGCCCTCTATCCCCCCTGCGAATATCGCGGTGGCCCAGGCGTCTGCCAGCACGCACCTGTCGGCGATGACGGTAACGCTCATATATCTGTTGGCCGGGTATCCTGTATCAGGATCAAGGATATGGCAGTAGCGTCTGCCGTGATCTATGAAATAGCGCTCATAGTCACCTGATGTGGCTATGGCCCGATTTTTCAGGTCCACGGTGGTCAATGTGCCCTCTGCCCGAGGGTGCTTGATGCCTATGTGCCATGTCTTTGTTCCAAAAACCCTTATATCACCGCCTGCATTGACCAGGCCGGTTCGTATCCCCTGGCCCATCATGGCCTCTGCGGCCATGTCCGTTGCATACCCCTTGGCAATACCTCCGAGGTCAATGGATCCCCCCCCCTTGATGCGGATTGAATCGTCGGCATTACCCAGGTCAATGGGATGGTCGACACGGCTGTTTTTCCATGCCTCCACAATCTCCGGGGCAGGGATTTGAGGATGTGATCCGGTGAAGCCCCAGGCGTCCAGTATGGGTCTCAAGGACAGGCAAAATGACCCATGGCTTGATTCTTCTATCTCAAGGGAGAGATCCACAAGCCTGTATAGTTCCGGATCATTGATCTGGTGTTTATTATTCAGATCGGATACAGTAGAATGGTTGTACCCCAGGTGCTTGTCGATACGTTCTATCTCTTTTATGGCGGACCTGATGGCCTTGTCTGCCTTTTTTTTCTCGCCTTTTGCCTGGATCTCCACGATCGTATCCATGACAAAAAATTTCATGGAATGGATTGCCTGTCTGCGTGACTGAAAGATAATCAGGCATAGGACAATGACAAGGATAATGGGGATAATTTTTTTCAATGTTGTTTTGATGGATTTGGTACCGCGCTATGTATAGCGCGGTACCAGTCGTTTTCTAGCGTTTGATGCTGAACATGGCATCTTTGCCCCTGAAGAGGGCTGTATCCATGAGCTCCTCTTCGATTCTCAGGAGCTGGTTATATTTTGCCAGGCGCTCTCCCCTTGAGGTGGATCCGGTCTTGAGCTGTCCACCGCTGAAGCCCACCGTGATATCGGCCAGCCAGGAATCCTCGGTTTCG
>JAYEKR010000106.1:0-4091 GCA_034661115.1 Thermodesulfobacteriota bacterium
GGTTGCGAAAACTCATCAGAAGAAAATCTTTATCTGAGTCAAGAGCAATAGAATACAAAGCAATAGTTGAAAAACTCGGGCCAAAATTGAATGCGTTCGTCAACAGTACAAAAGCATAAAGGCCAAATTTCCAATTTCCACGTTCAACGTTCCGTGAACGGTTACATGAATTCGCAAAAACACCAGAAACCGGCATGCAGAACTTGTTGAATTTACCTTCGATTCCCGCCTGCCTGTCTGCGTGCGGCACACTTAGCAGGCGAAAATGACAAAAAGGTGGATGTTTTCCCTTCTCCGTTGTGAGCGCAGCTCATCCGGTTTTATACCCTTATTCTTCCTCCACCCTTCGTGCGGAAAGGATCTCGATATCCTCCATGGGGACATCCTGGTGCATGCCGCGGTTACCGGTCTTGGCCCGGGCAATCTCATCCACCACATCCATGCCTTCAACAACCTTTGCAAAGACCGCATACCCGAAATCCCTCGTGCCATGGTCCAGAACCGTATTATCCGTGAGGTTGATAAAAAACTGCGATGTCGCACTGTTCACCGCTTGTGTACGCGCCATGGACAGGGTCCCCCTGAGATTTTTCAGGCCGTTGTCCGCCTCGTTCTTTATGGGGGCATTGGTGGATTTTTCCGCCATAGATGAATCCATGCCACCACCCTGCACGACAAACCCCGGGATCACTCGATGGAAGATGAGTCCGTCATAAAAACCATCGTCCACATATTTCAAAAAATTCTCCACCGTGACCGGTGCCTGTTCGGAATAAACCTCCATCTTGATGTCGCCTGATGTTGTTGAAAAAATTACCATAAATATCTCCTTTTATTTTCAGATCTCTTTTTTTGTGTAACCGGAGGGCACCTCAAAACATCCTCTGGGGGCCTTTTTTTTCTTGAATTCCAGAAGCTCCTGCGAGGACCTGACCGCCATACCCATCATGTTTGTCATTGTCTCGCTCCTGACTACGACCCCTTTTATCTTTTCAAGTTCCCTGGTTATATTTGCTGCGGCCTTATCCATCCCTGGCTGCATGGACATAAAAGAGGCATAGCCCTGCGCATAGAGATTATAATCCATCTTGATATCCTGTGTCGCCCATATCTCGGTGGTGATCACCCCCATCATGGTCTGCATCTTCTGGATATACTTGCGACAGTTGAATTTATTAATCTTTTTTTTCTCACTGGTTGGCTCCACCGTGACCGTAACCTTTGCTGCCTGTCTGGCAAACTGCATGATCTGCTGACTCTCTTCGGGACTCGCCCCATCTGCTGCCAGGCCCTCGTTGATCGCCTTTGATATGTCCATGGGGATCTCCCGGTAGGTTTTTGTCTGGTGATCAATGATATACATGCATTCCCTGTCCATACGGACGATATCGGATTCAGTGCCATGGTCATTACGAAACATTCCTTCTGCCATCCATATGGTCGCTGTTTCATCCACAGCTTCGGCGGTCTGCCCCATTATTGTAATTGCATCCCGATGCTGCCTCTGTTTGATAAAGATATCCGCATACAGGACCCCGGGCATAACCAGCAACAAGATAACACCTGCCATTAGAATCATCGCTCTTGTATTTTTTTTCATTCTCTCCTCCTTTTTACAACAGATCAAATATCCACCAGAAATCCATTGGGGATTAGGCGTCATATATAAATGTCTCACTGTGCACCCCTTCCCTTGAGTGCCACCTTGAGTGTCTGAAAAATAATCACGATATCAAGCCACAATGAACGGTTCTTGGCATAATAAAGATCGTATTTGAGCTTTTGTCTTGAGTCCTCAATGGTGTCGCCATAGGGATAATTCACCTGAGCCCATCCGGTTATACCGGGCTTGATATGCAGCCTGAGCGCATAATAGGGTATATGTTCCTTCAGCTGATCAACAAAATATCTCCGCTCTGGCCTGGGACCGACAAAGCTCATGTCATTCTTGAGCACATTGATAAACTGAGGCAGTTCATCGATACGCGTCTTTCTTATAAACCTTCCAATCCGTGTAATCCTGGGATCACCCTCACTTGCCCATTGAGGACCATTTTTTTCCGCATCCTCGACCATGGATCGAAATTTTATCACATGAAAATCTTTTCCATCCCGGCCGACCCTGTCCTGGAAATAAAACACCGGGCCCGGTGAATCCATGCGTATGGCAATGGCGGCAGCGAACATGACTGGAAAGGCACAAATAGTTCCCAGGGATGCAAAAAAAATATCAAAAACCCTTTTAAGCATAACCTGCATGTTTGTCCGCAAAAAACCGTGGGTAAAGATCATGGAACTGGGACGTATGCCCTCGACAAGGATTTTTCCTGTAACATCCTCATAAAAGCTGGGCCCATCCGTTACATCACACTTTGAAAGCTTTATGTCCAGGAGGTCATGTATTGGCATCTTTCCCCTCCATCTGTCCAGGGCCACGACAAGGACATCCGGCCGGATATCATCTATAATCCCGGAAATCCCGGAGACATCCCCCAGATAACGCACAGATATCTTTGGATTTTCCTCCCCAATATAACCTTCAAACTCAACAGGATGGAGGACGGAGACAAGCTCAGAGATAAGAAACCGGGCATTTTCGCCATCCCCCAGGATTACCGCCTTTATCCTTGCGATATCACTGGATCTAAGGCCCAGGTATGCCACACGAAAGAGATAAGACAAAAAAAGGCTTGATATAATCGCCACCAAGAGGATGTTCCTGTCCAGGCCAATGGACGGAACCACATAATACACGGCAGCCAGCAGGATGAGAATAATACCTCCGGACAAAAGGATGGAAGAAAAAACCTCTGCGGACCTTTTCATATATCTCCATGCGTACAAGTCCTGGAAATAATAGCATCCCACCAGGATAGAGGCAAAAATCATGGCCTTGTACAGGAGAAACGCATCGGGAAGGCTGAGTCCAGGCAAAAATGTCTGGACATATTTACCTAAAAAGACCGATCCATAGGCTATAACAAAATCAAGGATGAACAGTATGATCGCAGAATACACATTCCTAGCCATGATGACCCCTTATATCGTCAATATGGCATGCTTTCTTGATAAAAAGATATAACATCACAAAAAGTAAGCGGAATATCCGGGTAGAACCCCATGCACTGCACCCTTATCCCGGACACAGATCAGTCATCACCACCAAGAAAGCCCGCCCTCAATAGAAAATAGAGCAATTGGACCATGGCGGCAGCAGCAGCGGCAACATAGGTAAGGGCAGCCGCAGAAAGCACACTCCGCGCCCCTGCCACCTCTGATTCCGAAAGGATACCGGTTGCAGGCAGGACCTTGAGTGCCCTTGAAGACGCATTAAATTCCACTGGAAGGGTTACCAGTTGAAAGGCAACCGCCAGGCTGAAAAATATGATACCGGCACCTATCAATTCCTTTGACATAAATATAAAACCGATAAAGAGAAGGGGCCAGGCAAGGTTTGACCCGATGGTAGTGATCGGGACCATTGCGCTCCTCACATTGAGAGGCATGTATCCCCGTGCATGCTGAATCGCATGGCCCACCTCATGTGCTGCAACCCCCACTGATGAAATGGAATCGCCGGAATACACACCGGCCGAGAGCCTGAGTACCCTTGCTCTCGGGTCATAGTGGTCAGAGAGAAAACCCCGGCTTTGTTCAATACGGACACCATCTATGCCCTCAGCCTTGAGAATCATTGCTGCGGCCTGTGCCCCGGTGATCCCCCTTGCAGAGTGTACCTTTGAAAAACGTTTAAAGGTGGATTTTACCTTTATCTGGGCATATATGCTCAGCAGAAAGGTCGGAACAATCATGACGATATACAACGGATCTATAAAAAACATGCAATCCTCCATTAAAGATCTGGCTGAAAAATACAACCCTTCTAATAAGGCCCGCAGGACTCCAAGTCAAGGCCGTCAATGGGATAAAAACCTCGTAACCATTCACGGAACGTTGAAATTGGAACGTTGAAATTGGAAATTGGAAGTTTGGCCTTTATGCTTTTGTACTGTTGACGAACGCATTCAATTTTGGCCCGAGTTTTTCAACTATTGCTTTGTATTCTATTGCTCTTGACTCAGATAAAGATT
>JAYEKR010000107.1:0-4056 GCA_034661115.1 Thermodesulfobacteriota bacterium
AGGCATATACAATGCCATGCATGCAGGGATAAAGGTGGGTCTCAGGTTTACCATGAACAAGCGTAATATACAGGATCTCCCCGGGATCTTCTCGATCATGGAAAGCGAGGGAATAGGCCGGATATGCTTCTATCACCTTGTATATACAGGCCGGGCCATCGAGCTCATGAACGAGGATCTCAGCCATGAACAGACCAGAGATGCCCTCGACCTGATCATGGACCGCACAAGGGCGATGATAGATAAGGGCCAAAATGTGGAGGTGCTTACCGTGGACAACCATGCGGACGGGCCATACCTCTATATGCGCATGAAAAAAGAGCAAAATCCAGGGGCAGAGGATGTCCTGAAACTCCTGAAGATGAATCAGGGTAATTCATCCGGGCTTGGTATCGGCTGCATCAACTGGGACGGGGATGTATACCCGGACCAGTTCTGGCGGCACCATTGCCTGGGTAATGTGCTCGAAAGGCCCTTCGGGGAGATATGGACAAACCCGGATAATGAGTTTCTCATGAGCCTGAAACATAAAAAGGATTATGTCAAGGGAAGGTGCAGGGAATGTAAATGGCTCGATATGTGCGCAGGGAATTTTCGTGCACGTGCAGAGGCAGCAACCGGGGATGTCTGGGGAGAAGATCCTGCATGCTATTTGAGAGACGATGAGATCAAGGGGGAGGATGTATAAAGGAGGCCTTGATATATGCTGACCATCCTGGGTGTGTTTTCATCATCTTTTATGATCGCCTTTTCCGGTGCCATGATGCCCGGGCCATTGTTGAGCGTAACCATCTCTGAGAGTGCGTCCCGTGGAGCCATTGCTGGGCCCATGCTTATCCTTGGCCACGGTATCCTGGAGCTTTTATTGATAGTCTCCCTTGTCATGGGGTTTGCGCCCTTTTTGAGCCAGGACAGGGTGTTCATGGTTATTGCCCTGGCCGGCGGCGGTATGCTGTTCTTCATGGGGGTAAATATGCTACGCACGCTCCCGGGGCTTCACCTGCAGGGTGGACCGGTGGCCGAGACCGGAGGGAGCCTTGTCCTGAAGGGGGTCTTAATGAGCCTTGCCAATCCCTACTGGTTGATCTGGTGGGCCACTGTCGGTCTGGGCTATATATTGTACTGCGAACCTTTTGGTGTATGGGGGCTGGTGTTGTTTTTCTGCGGACATATCCTGGCTGACCTTGCCTGGTATTCAGGCATTTCCATGACCGTTGCCAGGGGAAAAGGCCTTCTCAATGACCGGATTTACCGAAGGATCATTGGCCTCTGCGCCCTCTCATTGATAGCCTTTGCCATCTATTTTATCCATACAGGCCTTGGGCAGATGATATAATACGCATTATTTTTTTTCTTCTTTGATCCATGTCTCAAGGGCAGCGATGATCTTTCTGGCCTGGTCCTGGCTGGAGATGTTGAATTTCGACTGCTGACGGTATTCATTGTTCATCTTGCGGTATCGCCGGATCGTGTATTTTTCCGGGCTGTATGCCTCTTTTTTTGTTTCCCACTGTTGGTATCTGAACAGGATGGTCGTCCATGCCCCCTTGGACAATACCACTTTGTCTATCTCCTTGACGATCAATATATCGTCTTCTTCGTAGTTTATGGTTATCTCTTCTATGGTTGACGCCATTGTTTCCCCCTTTTATTCCTGTATGAGCCCGCTGTGAGCCAGCAGGGCGGATGTGGATGGCCTTCTTCCACGGAATGCCATAAATATTTCCATTGCAGGTCTTGATCCCCCGCAGGCAAGGATTGTTTCTCTAAAGAGTTTTCCCTGTTTGTGTATTTCTTCTTCATTGTCAAGGCCCTTTTCCTCAAATGCGGCAAAGGCATCACTGCTCAGGACCTCGGCCCACTTATAGCTGTAATACCCGGCTGCATAGGAGGCGGAGGCAAAGATGTGTGCAAAGGAACACAAAAAACAGTTTTCTTCAAGCATTGGCAGGACAGAGGTCTTTTCTGCGATGCGCCGGTGTACATCAAACGGGGTTTCCTTGCCTTGCGGTTTATATTCATGGTGCAGGTACATGTCGGTCATGCCGAATTCAAGCTGCCTCATCATCAAAGAGCCGGCCCTGAAGGTCCTGGCCTTTTTTATACGGTTGAACAGGTCCTCGCTCAGCGGTTCATTGGTGTCGATATGGGAGCTCATGCCCATAAGCGTGGCCTTATGATAGCACCAGTTTTCCATAAACTGGCTGGGCAGTTCCACTGCATCCCATTCCACCCCGTTGATGCCGGATACATCCGGGTATTCTATCTCTGTGAGCATGGCTTGGAGGCCGTGCCCGAATTCATGAAACAGGGTTTCTATCTCCCTAAACCCCATGAGCGAGGGTTTTTCGCCTATTGGAGGGGTGGAGTTGCAGCAGAGGTGGACCACTGGAAGACGTCCCTTTTTTCTGCCCAGGCATTCATCCATCCAGGCGCCGCCGCGTTTTTCATTGGGCCTGGAATAGGGGTCAAGAAAAAATGAGGCGATATGCCTGTTATTGCTAAAGACATCAAAGAACTGTACGTCCTTGTTCCATGCAGGGATATCTGTACTGTCTGATTGCGTGATTTGTATATCAAAGAGCCTCTGTGAGAGGTCAAAGAGTCCATCGATGACCTTTGGAAGGGGGAAGTACGGTTTGATGTCCTCGTCTGTGTAGCCGAAGCGTTCTTCCCTGAGTCTTTCTGCCCAGAATGCGATATCCCATTGCATCATGGGTTCGGCTGATCCAGCGTTGATTGCGCATTCCTGGATCTCCTTGAAGTCTTGGAGTGCATAGGGCCTTGCGGGTTCAAAGAGTTCTTTAAACATCTCTTCCACTGCAGGGATATTCGCGGCCATCTTCAGGCTCAGACTCATCTCTGCAAAGGAGGAAAAACCTAAAAGCTCTGCCTCTTTTTGTCTCAGGTCAAGGATTTCGCTCATAAGTCCTTTGTTATTGCTGGGTCCACTGGATGCCCGTGTGATAAAGGCCCGGTAGATGGTCTCCCTGTGTTTGCGTTTGCAGCTGTACTGCATAAAGGGGATAAAACTGGGCTGATCCAGGGTGATTCGCCAGGGGCCTTTTTCCATGGATGCCTCATCTGTATTGTTTTTCTGGTTGTATGACTGGCTGGCCAGCTGCATGAGGCTTTCTGGCCAGCCCATTGTGTCTTTTGGCTCACGGACAATGAATTCATAGGCCTTGGTTGAATCAAGGATATGGTTGGAAAATGCTGTGGCGAGTTCAGACAACCTCTGTGCAATCCGGTTAAACTCCTGCCTGTCTTTTTTCTCAAGCCCGATGCCCGCCATGCGCGCATCCCGGATTCTCAGATCTATGGCGCGTTTTTGAGCCTGATCGAGACGGCCCCATTCCGTGCTATCTTTGATCTCAAGCAGGGCCGCATATATCTTCTGGTTCTGCCTGAGCTCCAGGCTGAAGGCCATTACCTCGCCCTGTATGAGCTGATGCGCCTTTCTGAGGTCATCTGAATTTTTTACGGAAAGGAGATGGTTTACCGGAGCCCATGCATATTCAAATGGTGTCTCCATCTCATTAAGTGGTTCTATGAGCCCCTCCCACGTGGGCACCATGTCTTTTTCCATATTGGAGAGTCTTTCCTTTGCGTCCTTTAATACCTGCCTTATCGCAGGTTCCACATGTTCGGCACGGATCTGGTCATACCCGGGTATGCCCCGGGTGATCAGCAGTGGATTTTTCTCATGATCCATAGATAACTACTCCAGATTTTTTTGATATATTGTAACTGTTCAGGTTGTCAGGTTCACAGATCAATTGTTTTGAACCTTGAACCTGAATAGTTACAATATAGCCTTGTATCTTCGCGTAATGCAACCTGAAATATAGAGGTGTTTGTAACCATTCACGGAACATTGAACGTGGAAATTGGAAGTTTGGTCTTTATGCTTTTGTACTCGGGAGTATACCGACCATAGCCCGCCGCTATATTTGCGGCTATGCTGTCGGAAGATCGTATTATCTGATAGCCCACAGTGTTTTTGAACCTTTTTGTTCCCTTTATCAAAATCGTGCCAGACCATATCTGATAACG
>JAYEKR010000108.1:0-4043 GCA_034661115.1 Thermodesulfobacteriota bacterium
TGTTCCCGGTTTTAGGACTCCTTTTTGGCGGTTTCCTCCTGTCCTGGGTTTCCTCCGTCTGTAGCGCCAATTGCAAAACTAAAAAAACTGTCACCCCCGCCTGCCTGTGCATCGCACGCAGACAGGTAGCTCATAAGGCACCGATAATACTGGATTCCCGCCTTCGCGGGAATGACAATTTGGGTGCCAGCACCGAGTTTTGTGCCAAACTCCTGGTGCCAACCTCGGGCTCCTGGGGTCGGCTCCTGGGGTCGGCTCCTGGGGGGCTCCTGGTGCCAACCTCGGGCCAAACTCCTGTGGGCTCCTAGGAGGCTGTCCGATAACTCAAATACTTGTTTGTTTGGGGAGGTCAGAGGCAATAATATCACTTGACTACGAGTGTAAATCTTACGGAAAAGCTATTATCAGACAGTCACCTAAAACAGGCCGCTGATCTTGCCGTCATGATCGATATCGATATCCAGGGCCACAGGATGCGAGGGAAGCCCGGGCATGGTGAGGACCTTTCCTGTATATACCACAATAAACCCTGCGCCGGCCGAAACCCTTGCCATCTTTACATGGATCTTGTGCCCGGGGTTTGGCCCTCCCTTGATCTTTGGATTGTCGGTCAATGAGGCGGGGGTCTTTGCCATGCACACTGGAAGCCTGCCGTAGCCCAGATCTTCCAGGTGCTTGATCTCCTTTAGGGCCTCGGCCGAGAACTCCACCCCTCCAACCCCGTAGGCACCCCTGGCTATTGTGATTACCTTGTCACAGATCCCCATATCAAGGTCATAGAGCATTTTGAACGCCGAAGGCGCCTCGCTCATTTCAACGACCTTTTCGGCCAGGTCCAGGCCACCCTTACCCCCTGATTCACGGTAATCCGTGATAAAGGCCGGAACACCCAGGGCCTCGCACTGCATCCTTATATCTTCAAGGTCCTGCAGAGAATCATCCAGGAACCGGTTTATGGAGATAACAGGAGAGAGCCCAAAACGCCCTATGGTGTCCACATGTTTGGCCACGTTTTCTATGCCATGGAGTACAAAGGCCCTTTTTGTCACCACCAGGACAATTGCTGCCGGGTTCAGGCCGCCATAACGGCATTTTATGTCAAAGAACTTTTCCGCACCCAGGTCAGCGCCAAAACCCGCCTCTGTTACAGTATAGTCAGAGAGTTTCAGGGCCATTCGGGTCGCGACCAGTGTATTGCAGCCATGTGCTATATTGGCAAAGGGACCACCGTGCACAAAGGCCGGGACCCCTTCAATGGACTGGACAAGGTTGGGGTGTATTGCGTGTTTCAGCAGGGAGGTCATTGCCCCCTGGGCATGGATGTCAGACACGCGAACCGGCTTACCCAGAAAATCGTATCCTGCTATTATCCCTGCGACCCTTTGTTTCAGGTCGTCAAGACCCTCTGCAAGGCAGAGGATGGCCATGATCTCTGAAGCAGCGGTAATCTGAAAACCATC
This sequence comes from Thermodesulfobacteriota bacterium, assembly GCA_034661115.1. Taxonomy (GTDB): domain Bacteria; phylum Desulfobacterota; class Desulfomonilia; order UBA1062; family UBA1062; genus JAYEKR01. Next base: position 1,461 of record JAYEKR010000108.1, read on the forward strand.
CTCCCGCATGACCCCGTTTTTCCCATTGCCTTCAAGCCCCAGAATAATGCTCCTGAGGGTACGGTCATTCATGTCAATAACCCGCTTCCACACAATATTACGTGGATCTATCTGAGGCGTGGCCTTTTGATGGAGATGGTTGTCAATGATGGCGGAAAGAAGGTTGTTGGCGGATGAAACTGCATGAAGGTCCCCGGTAAAATGCAGGTTTATATCCTCCATGGGCAGCACCTGGGAATAACCGCCTCCAGCCGCCCCGCCCTTTATCCCCATGCAGGGGCCCAGGGATGGTTCACGAATTGCGATCATGGCCTTTTTGCCGATCGCGGAGATGGCCTGTGAAAGCCCGATGGTGGTCGTTGTCTTGCCCTCCCCCTTGGGGGTCGGGGTCATTGCTGTAACAAGGATCAGCTTGCCGTCCGGTACATCCTTGAGACGCTTTGAGATATCAAGAGGGACCTTTGCCATGTATCGTCCATAGGGGATAAGCTCGTCGGCCTCTATCCCAATGGAGGCAGCCACCTCTGTTATGGGCCGTATATGCGCATTCTGCGCAATCTCAATGTCCGGATTCATATATCCCTGTCCTGGTCCGCCTGCCTGATCACTGGTATGCCGAAACAGCCCAAAACCCCGATAAGGGCCTCCCTGCTCAAGATATGTTCATTGACATAATCAAGGATCACATTCATATCCATATCCAGCCTCAGACCCGGGATCACATCCAGGCCAAGGTCCGAGATTATGGTGATATCCTGCCTGTCAATGGATTCATCTCGCACCAGGGTATCTATAAACATTTCGCGATTATTGCGTTTTAGCCAGTCCGGGTCCTCTGCCTCGCAGATCACCCGGGAATCATCGTCACAGCCAAGGTCAAAACCAGAACAAAAGTCTATCCCGAGCTTGTCTATGAGGTGATTGGTAAAGACATTGAACCCGGTACTGATCAGGCCTATGCGATAACCCATGGTCTTCAGGGCCTCAACAAGCTCCAGGGTCTCGGCTGAGGCAGTAAAGGAATCAATGATATTGGTCATTACCTCGACAGGCAGGTCATACAGGAGTGAGGCCGCCTTTTGGACAGAGGCATGCACATTTGAGGACGAGTATGTATCTGAGATCTCCATAGGGTCTATATTGCAGAGCCGTATAATCTCGTCCAGGGTCTTTGGATCTATAAAACTCGACGTGATGTCAAAGAGGATAACGCGCTTTTTCTTGTTGAACACGTCCTCTGACTGAAACATCGTATGGATGCCGATTGAAGACATCTTTTCGCTGAGCACCTGCCTGAGATTGTCCATGGGTATGGCGCTCTTTGAGACATCTGTCATCAGATCCATCAAAAAGACATGCTCCCTTGCAACCATCTGGGAAGACTGGATATTGATCCGGTAGCCGCGCAGGGTCTCGGTCACCATGGAGATAATACCGGGCCGGTCATTCCCAAGGAGGATCAAGAGCATATTACTGGGTCTTGAAACCACTGGAGAGGGTTTATATCTCTCCACCTGGATATCCAGCCCTGTGTCATCATTGAGCCGGGTGACAAGCCCCCTGAGCCCGTCCATATCAGTGTCGGCCCCGCCCAGGTCAACAACCAGGTAGATGGTAAAGAGCCCGTGCATGACATCCTGGCGCAAATCCACGATATTGCCGCCGATATCTGCAATCGCAAAACTTATCTCACCCACCAGGCCAACCGCGTCAGGGCCTGATCCATGTAAAACATAAAGCCTCTGCCTCATCTCGCTATCTCCTGTTTTTGTTGTCTAGAACTCCACGCCCTCCGGCGTCTCTACCCGGCTTATCACCTGAAGGATCTTGCCGCTGACCGGGTCTCTGGGGATGGATTCCACGGCCTTGCCGACAATCTCCATCCGGCCGCCAAGCCCCTCATCTTCAAAACTCTTTTCAACCATAGCGGTCACGCTCTCATCGGTCATGGACCCTTCCTTCGTAGGAACAATACGGAATATCACCTTGTCCCTTTCGACCTGTTCGGCCTGGTACTCCCTTATCCCGGGATTAATCGCTTTAATATCACCACACGCATGTCTTGCATATTTCAAAACACTCATAAACCTACATCCCTGGATATATCTTGCAGACCCAATGCACCGGACACCCTGCCCACTCTACCAGAAACAGCCCATCAATGGCACTTAAATTGCGGCCCTACTCAAATTGCAGCTATAATGATTGCACTCAGGTAGAAAGGACCCCATATGAATAGTCGTACATTAGAATCCCTGTGCATCTTTATCCTGTCCACCATGGTGCTCCATTATTACACAAAAGAAGGGTCTGGAGAACAATAGATTACACAAAACAAGAAAACATTTTCCATCTGCATCCTGAAAGAAAAAAACGACTTAAGAAAAAAATACGTCCTCCACAAAAATTCAGTTGACTTGGATTGATGCTGAGTTTATACATTGAAATATAAACTATGTCCTGTGGGGGATATCATGAAAGCTACAGCAAAAGATTTGAGATTCCATTCAAAAGAACTCATTGATTCTGTCAGCAGAGGTGAAGAGGTCATTATTACTTACCGTGGAAAGCCCTGCGCCAAGC
>JAYEKR010000109.1:0-18308 GCA_034661115.1 Thermodesulfobacteriota bacterium
AAAGATCTCAACTGGCCGGACACAACGGGGATAAAACTATGCGCCACCAGCATTGGCTTCTTCTGTCCCTTCCTCAATAAACCCGCATGAGCTGTACGCCCACAACATCGGGCGAGCACAAACTCAAAAAGGTCGGCCCCTGCGTCCCTGCCAGGGACCGTTTCATTGATCCTATTGGTCTTTCATGCCGGATATGGTGATAAAACAGTATCCGCTATTGCTGTCGCTCAAATACATGGCGGCAGCATTGGTTGAGGCATCCGTGTCAGGGGTTTCACCATCGCCTGATCCTTCATTGCCTGCGACATCCTCTGCCTGTATTGCTGCGCATACAGAATCAAGCCATGCCCCGATAAACCCGAAGCTGGTATATGGCGCACTATCCCCGCAGACCACATCCACATGGCCGGTATCGGGGATTAAATGCGGGTCATCATCAAGCGCATTAAAGGTCTTGGCGTACATAAAGTCCCGTATAACCTCGTCTGCATCCACCAGGCTGTCTGTATATGAAAGCACAACCGTTGCAGGCACAGTCACCTTTTTCATTGTATTTTGGTCTGACGCATAGTCATAGGGGCTCTGCGGGATATAATAATAATACCCGTCCGTTTCCGGGGCAGGATCAGGCCCCTTGAGCAAAAGCCCGTTTCCCTCTCCATTGGTCCAGTGTTCACGCATAACCTTGTGCATACCACTGTCAAAATATTGAGACATGCCCCTCAAATAACAACTCGATGCAGCATACCTCGCAAAATAATCCTCCACATAATCATGCATATTATGGGTGTTCCAGAAATTCAGGTACTCGAACACATTCATGATCTCCGGCAGAGAATCTCCAAAGAGCTGGTAGAACCCATCCATCTCAAAGACAAACCCCATCAGCATGTCCACAGATATAATGATGGGTTCCTTGCCAGGCAGAAGATTATTCAGATATTCCCCCATGAGTGTTTCCAAATCAAGATACACAGGCATCCACATAAGAGCCCATACCACGTCATGGTCCACATAATCGGGCATGGGAGGAATCCCGGCCGGATCAATGCCGATAAAACCCGGGATCTTTGCATTGCGCGCCTCGGCCAGAGCAGGATCCGAATATACATGAGGTATATATCCATTCCCGAGCTTGCCGGTATCAAGGGTCACACCCTGCAGATAGACATATGACACCAGCCCTCCTGTAGAATGTCCGCCTATAAAGGGATACTTGCCGGTTATCTCGTAAACCTTTTCAACACAGGCAGGCACATCCAGTGTCGCCCATACATCCAGGCAACTGAGGTTGTCGCCTTTGTCACTCTTAAACTCCCCCCTTCCAGTTCCGCGATAATTTGCAAACCAGGGATCATAGCCCTTGAGCCAGAGATAGTGGGCAAAGTTGTAAAGCCGCATCGGGTCATCCTCAATCCACGGATCATCCATGGCCCAGTCCGGAAGGGGGCTCGGCAAAGACATATCTGCATATTCCCCTGAGCGGTCATCCGGGGTATGGACTAAAAACTCGTTCATATTACAGACAATCCCCGGAAACAGCAGCACTGGTTCACCACTGGCGTTAAAAACCGGTTCTTCAATGCCCGGTAGACATGGAGGACGATATCGCAACATCTTGAGATTGACCTTGTCTGCTGTTTGGGCCGTAAAGGCCTGGGCATACGCCATGAGCGGCATCATGCAATACACCAGAATACCAATGATCAACACATAGAATAACCGATCTTTTTTTATCATATCCCCCTTGTACATCCGTATCGCCGGACAGGACAAAAAAACAAATCAATACATAATATGAATCAAAAAATATAACGGCCTGTCCATGTTACATTCTTATAGCCCTTTCCGGATGTATCCTGTTTTGGTCAGGCTACCCCAAATAAAGCAAATATCGGGCCATTATTGGTTCATTGTTTTGCCCTGTACTTGCAGTATATTACACAACATACCTTCTCTAAAAAATACAATGTGAGAAAAGGTTTTCTTACATTGTAAGTATTTTTTTACCACACATCCTATCGGCATCAGATATACTTCACGTATTACATTTTGGGGGCCAAAGGCCCAACCCCCCTCTCAACAAAGACCAGTCCTGTTATTCCCCTGTGCTATCCTCTGCCTGAGATGCCTCATCTCTGCAAAGACAAAGATAGAGGCCACAAGCAATGACCCTGCATCAGAAACAGGGATCGCCATCCACACCCCGTTGATACCGAAAAAACAAGGCAGTATAAGAAGGGCCGGAATAAGCATCAGGATCTGCCTGGACATGCTGAGCAGCAGGGCATGCCGCGCCTTGCCCACGGCCTGGAAATAGTTGGAGCTGACGATCTGGACTCCCACGACAGGCAGCATGACAAACATGATGTGCGCTGCATGGCTCCCCATGGTGATCATGGCCGTGTCGCTCCGGTTGAACAGGGCAATAATACCAGACGGAAACGCCATAATAACAATAAAACCGGCCAGGGTCACACCCGTTGCCCAGATAACAGCCAGGCGCACAGTCCGGATCACACGCTCCAGATTCGCGGCCCCGTAGTTGTATCCAATGATGGGCTGGGCCCCCTGGGATATGCCGACCACTGGCATGAGAATCAGCATGAGGATACTGAACAGGATCCCCATCACGGAAAGAGCAACCGTTCCGCCGTACATGCACAACTGGTGATTGAGGATCGAAACCATCACGCTATTTGCCACCTGCATGGCAAAGGGGGCCGACCCGACGGCAAAAATCCTTGATACAATACCCTTATCAAGGTGCAGGTTTTTCCTGCGGATCTTCAACAGGCTACGATGTCCAAGGAAATACGACAGGACCAGGACAGCAGAAAACCCCTGGGAGATAACCGTGGCCACGGCCGCACCCTGAATACCCATATCAAGGCCGAAGATAAGGATCGGATCAAGGGTCATGTTCAGTCCGGCACCAAATATCATGGTGATCATGGCGGCCTTGGGGTTTCCCTCTCCGCGGATAAAATTATTCATGCCGAACCCGAATAACTGAAAGACCGATCCCATCAGGATAATCCGCAGGTAGGCAGTGGAATACGGCAGCACCTCTGCACTGGCACCGAACAATTCAAGGAGCGGTGTCATAAAAGTCAGACCCATGGAGGTAATTATCACGGCAGTGACGAAAAACAACACCATGGCATTACCCAGCACCCTTTGAGCATCCTCTGTCCGCTGCTGCCCCAGGCGAATGGAAATCAGCGAGTTGGCGCCGATCCCTATCAACATGCCAAAACCCATAAGGATAATCATCATGGGAAAGGCTGCAGTGATCCCGGCGATACCGATCGATCCTACTGCACGGCCGATAAAGATACGGTCCACCACATTATACAGGGCCTGCACCAGCATGCCCACAATCGCCGGCAGGGAAAACCTCCACAGCAGGTGATCTATTCGGTCTTTACCCAGTTGTTGCGCGTGATCCATCCGGCCCGTCCCCCTGCATCCATGTGTACAATACATAGTATTTTGATTCCATATCTGTCAATCAGAGTACTTGACACAGCTATTATCCAGATATAATTATTGATTTGGAGGCATACATGAATTCACAAATCTTTCGGGAATATGACATCCGGGGTGTAGTGGGCAAAGACCTGGACGATGACGGGGTCGCCCTCATTGCAAGGGCCATCGGCACATACTGGGTCCATAAAGGGGTCAAACGGGTCTGCCTGGGTATGGACGCCCGGTTGAGTTCCCCGGGATTCAGTAATATCATGGCCCATGGCTTTACTCAATGCGGCCTTGATGTAATCGACCTGGGCATGGTTCCCACTCCAGTGATGTATTTTTCTCTCTTTAAACTGGATGTGGGCGGTGGTATCGAGATTACAGGTTCACACAACCCTAAAGACGATAACGGATTTAAAATCGCCCTGGGCCATTCCACGATATATGGGGGAGAGATCCAGAAGATCCGGGAAATAATGGAAGCTGGTATCTTTGCAAACGGCTCAGGCCGAGTGAAGCCCTATGACATATCACAGGAATATATGGATGATATCATCCATCGTATTGATATAAAACCCAAACACCTCAAGGTGGTCATTGACCCCGGGAACGGTGTTGCAGGACCCTTTGCCATGCCCATTTTCAAGGCCCTTGGCATAGATACCTCAGGGATCTGCATGGAGCCGGACGGAAACTTCCCCAACCATCACCCTGACCCTACCATTTCCAGTGGCATCCAGATGCTCAGGGATGAGGTCCTGGGGGCTCACGCAGACCTGGGTATCGGTTTCGATGGTGATGCAGACCGCATCGGGGTGATAGACTCAAGGGGCAAGGTGATCTACGGGGACATGATCACGTGCATCCTGGCAAAGGCAGTCCTTGAAAAAAACCCTGGAGAAAAGATCCTGGGCGAGGTCAAATGTTCAAAGGTGCTCTTTGACGAGGTAAAAAAGGCTGGCGGCATCCCCATTATGGGCAAGGTGGGTCACTCGCTCATGAAGGCAAGACTCATGGAGGAAAAGGCGGCACTGGCCGGCGAGATGAGTGGACATATCTTCTTTGTGAATCGTTGGTATGGTTTTGACGACGCCATCTATGCAGCCTGCCGCCTCCTGGAGATCCTTTCCTGTGTGGATAACCCGCAGACGATATTTGACGCGCTGCCTGTTATGGTCAACACCCCGGAGATACGATTTGAATGTAAAGACCGGATAAAAGTTCAGGTAGTGGAAAGGTTTGCATCCTGGGCCAGAACAGGGTATGAAAAAATAGTGGATATTGATGGAATCCGCTTTGAAAACCAGGATGGCTGGGGCCTGGTAAGGCCGTCAAACACCCAGCCGGTTATTGTAATGCGTTTTGAGGCAAAAGATGCCGGCACACTTGAGGCCATGCAGACAGATACAAGGAACCGGCTGAAAATGATCATGGACAAGATAGAGCCGCCGGGGATGTAGCGACGCTACGTGATTATCCTGAACACAAAAAAATGTATTATAGGGAATATATGATGAATACACGATTTATGATTATATGCGCACTGCTTTTTCTGGCCATTGCAATCTGCCCACTGGATGCAGGGGCAACAAATAAATATGTCCGGGACTGGATAACCATAACCATAAGGACATCCCCATATGACAATGCCCGGATCACTGCCATGGCAAACAGCGGGGACTCCTTCAAGATCCTTGAAGATAGAGGTGAATGGACCAAGGTGGAATCACCTTCAGGCAAAAAGGGATGGGTCCATGGACGTTATCTCACCAAAAAGACACCCAAGGCTGTCATTGCAAAGTCCTTAGAAAAAAAAGTGGACAGGCTTTCAGAAAAGACAAACAAACTTGAGGAAGAAAACAATGCCTTGAAAAAGCAAAACCGCGCCTACAACAAAGAGATCGGTTCTGTTTCCAGGGAACTTAATGCCTCAAAAAAAAGATATACCGACCTCAAAAAGGCCTCGAGTGAATACCTTGAGATGAAAAAGGCCCATGAACAGCTCACTGAAAAGGATAAGGCCTCTTCGCTCAGGATGGAGACCCTTATCCAGGAAAACAAGCGAATGGAAACCTCAAGGAATCTGCGGTTCACCCTTATCGGTGGAGGATTTATCCTTATCGGACTCGCCCTGGGCATTTTCCTGCAATTCCTTGTTGCAAAACCCAGAAAATCGTCATATAAATTTTAAAGATTATGCTTAAAAAATATCAGAAACTAAGCGAATCAGTTAATGTGCGCTCTGCTCTGAGGGCCAAGTCCATCATCCGGAGATATCTGAAGCCAACCAACCTTACCCATTATTCCGAATTGAGCCGGCTTATGGATGCCGAAATCTTTGTCAAACATGAAAATCACAACCCCACATCTTCCTTTAAAATACGCGGGGCAATCAATCTCTTTGGCTCCATTGATCCCGAAGACGCAACCAGCGGTGTCCTGGTGGCCACAAGGGGCAATCATGGTCTGGCCATGGCCTGGGCCGCTCAATGGTTCAACCTGCCCTGTACCGTGGTGGTACCTGAATCAAACTCAGAGGAGATCAACCATTGTATTGAGGGGTTTGGGGCAGAATTGATCATACATGGACATGACTTCTATGATGCCCAGCTTTTCTGTGATGAACTCTCAGAATCCGCTGGATATTATTATGTGGAGCAGGGAAACGAGGTTTCAATCCTCAACGGCATTGGCACCATGACCCTTGAGATCATGGAGGATCTTCCTGACGTGGATGTTATCATATCCCCGATCGGTGGCGGTGCACTATGCGCGTCCATAATCAAGGTTGCACGAGGCATCAACCCGGAGATAGAAATCATCGGGGTACAGGCCGAAACAGCTGCATCTTTTTACCATTCATGGCAAAAAGGCAAGTGGGTGGTACTTGACAATGCAGACACCATTGCAGACGGCCTTGCGGCAAGAAGTGTATTTCAGCTCCCCTATGTAATCATGAAGGATCAGATCAACGATGTGGTGCTCCTGAGAGAGGATGAAATCCTTTCCGGGGTGAACATGTCTATTGAATCCACCCACAATCTTGCGGAATGCGCGGGAGCGGCATCCCTTGTAGCGGCAATGAAGATCAAGGACAGGTTAAAGGGCAAAAGGGTGGCGCTCATCATGTCCGGCGGAAATATCGAGAGAAAACACCTTGTACAGGCCATCCAGTAGAGGGGGGGAAATTTTTCGCCCCTATTCTCTATCCGAGATGCTGAAATATCTTTCCCACTTGGAATCAATGCGCTGCTGCACCTGTGAAATTGCCTCCGGGTCCATACCCTTGAACCGTCCCTGCAAACCAAGGTAGTCCTGAACCGGAACCAAGTGTCTTTTTTCCAGGATCTTCTTTGATGCGCCTGTGAACCGGAACTGGAAGTTCTCTATCTCATAGAGATCAAAAAACCCGCTTTCCACTGCAAGGCGGCCGACATGCACGCCAAGGGACGGATCAAAGCCCCACCCTGGTGGACAGGGGGTATGTATATGTATGTATTTGACACCGCTGAATCTCTTGGCATGCATGATCTTGTCATATAGATCCAGGGGGTATGCTGCGGACGCAGTGGCCATATAGCTGAGTCCATGGGCTGACATGATGGCCGGGAGATCCTTTTTCTCTTCCATCTTACCCAGAATGGGTGTGTTGGCGGTCAATGTCCCCTTTGGGGTGGTCCCGGAGCGCTGGACACCGGTATTCATATAACCCTCGTTATCATAGCAGAAAAAAATAAAGTCATCCTGTCTCTCGCAGGCGCCTGACAGGGACTGCAGCCCTATATCGCTGGTTCCACCGTCTCCGGCCCATGCAGCTACCTGAATACCCTCTTTTTTCTGCGCCCTCAGCGCGGCAAGGATACCGGACGCTGCCGGGGCCGTGGATGCAAAGGTGACATTGAGGCAGGGCACATTTGTCGAGGCAATGGGGTAGAGCCCCTGGAGAACAGTAAGACAGCTTGGCGGCACAACCAGAATAGTGTTTTCCCCCAAGGCCTTCAGCCCTATGCGGTAGGCAATGGCAAGACAGCATCCTGCACATGCCCTGGTGCCCTTATGCAGGAATTCATCAGTTGGCAGGTTCAATATATTGGTCTTTGTGTGCATTCTTCTTCCTTTACAGCTTGAGCCCGATCCACTCCATGGGTTCATCCCGGACCTGGGAACCAACCGGTTTTGCCAGGACCTTTTTCATGGCATCTACAAGATCGGGCGTTCGTATCTTACGGCCACCAAGCCCTAAGATGTGTCCATATACCGCTGGCCTGTCTTTTGATGCGTATAGTGCCCCAAGGATATCCGTATGCAAAGGACCCTGGTATCCGTAACTCAGGGCCTTTTCAAAGACTGCCACTTTTCTGGCAGCACCAAGGGCCTCTGCAACAGCCCGGCTTGGGAACGGCCTGTACAGACGCACCCCCATACACCCCACTTTAGAGCCTCCTGCACGCAGGGCATCCACCACATCCCTGAACTGGTATGACAGGCTCCCTATACTCACGGCCACAGTATCGGCATCTTCCATGCGGTATTTTTCCACGTATGGATCACAAAAACGGCCAAAGATCCGGCTGAATTGTGTCTCTATGCGGGCTACGGAATCAATGGCGCCCATAAAATCCTCCTGGAGACGTGCCCTGAATTCCATATATCCGGGTGATTCGATTCCATGGATATTCATCCTTGTCTCCGGCAGGGTAACGGTATTCAGGTTTGCAGGCATCTTTGGATCAAGGGCATACTCCGGCTCAAAGGGTTTTAAAAAACGGTCTGCCTTGTCCTGGTCCGGCATATCAAAGGGCATGTAGGTATGAGAGAGAAGATAACCGTCATAACAGACCATAACCGGGATGCTTGTCTCCTCTGCCAGACAAAATGCCTTGATCACCGTATCGATGATCTGCTGGTGGTCATTGACATAGATCTGTATCCATCCCGTGTCCCTCTGTGACATGGAATCCTGGTGATCATTCCACACGGTCCAGGGGGCCCCTACCCCGCGGTTCACCACACACATGACCACGGGCAGACGGGCACCCGCAGCCCAGTGTATCTGTTCGTGCATATAGAGCAGACCATTGGCGCTTGTGGCGGTAAAGGCCCTGGCCCCGGCGCTCGCAGCAGCGATACACACGGCCATGGCCGAATGTTCACTTTCGACCGGGATGTATTCCGCCTGCATGTCTCCTGCCTCGATATATTCAGCGAGTTTTTCTGTCAAAGGGGTCTGCGGGGTAATGGGGTATGCGGCAATAACCTGAGCCCTGGAAAGTCGTACCCCCATGGCCGCAGCCGTGTTGCCGGACTCAATCCGGTGCATGCGGCTCTCCTTTGGTAAACGCGGATTCTTCCACCATGGAGATGGCCTTTGCAGGGCATTCCCGGGCACAGATCCCGCAGCCCTTGCAATAGGTATAGTCGATTACAGGCGGTACGCTGCGGGTTATGGCCACATCCGGACAATACAGCCAGCAGATAAAACAGGCCTCTTTTTTCTGCCGTGCAGGTATACATACATCAAGGTTAATAACCGGACGGAGAACCCTCCATGACCCGGTTATACCCCCGTCTCCGGGGCCCGGCTCACTGTGTGATACAATCTGTCTGCCCGCTGAATCTTCCATTATGCCTGCTCCAACTTAAAAATCAAGGTATGTGTTTTCATATGCAAGACGTGCCATCCCGGCATTTTCTTTTGGTCTGCGCCCCTTAAACTCCTCTTTTATGGCCTTTTCAAGTACATCCATATCAATGAGACCGCTTGCCCTTGCCATGCTTCCTATGATGCCTGAATTGACGATCCCCTTTGGGAGACCTGCCTTTTCAGCCAGAGGAATAATATCCGCAACAGCGAGTCTCGCCCCCTTGAAGGTATAATCCCCTGCATTCAAGGGGGTATTCAGGACAATGATCCCGCCTGGCTTGAGCCCCTTGAGGACATTCGCCTCTGCCAGGATGAGATGATCCAAGATCACCAGGATATCAGGGGTCTCAATCGGGGAAAGGTCGTAGATCTTTTTTTTCGAAAGCTTCAGGGAGGTAAAAACAGGGGCGCCCCTACGTTCCGTGCCAAAGGTAGGCACCATGACAACACCGGGATATCCCGAGTCAAAAGCCGCCATTGCCACGATCTTTGCAGCAGTGATGGCCCCCTGGCCTCCACGGCCGTGCCACCTTATATTGATGGTTTCTATGCCTGATTTATCGTTATCCATTTTCCAAAGCTCTTGAGTATCAGAAAAGTCTCGCTCTTGCCAACACCTTTTATCCCGGAGAGTTCATCCGAGAGAAAACCGATGATCCCACGATTCGAAGATACCAGGATCTCAACGAGAAAATCATAACGTCCAGAGGTAATCAGGACATTCTGCACACTGGGAAGGCCTGCTATCTTTTCTCCGATCTCGTTGAGGTCCTTTACCTCCTTTACCTCCAGGCCGACAAGGGCCACAACCTGATCATCAAGGAGATCCTGATTGACAAGGCCCTGTACCCTTATCTGGTCGGAATGGATAAGATGGTTAAGCCGATTGCGGACAGTCGCCTCTGCCAGGCCAAGACGTCCTGCTATGGCCTTGGCCGTTATACGTCCATTTTCGCCCAGAAGATCAACTATCTGCCTGTCTGTAGCATCAAAACTGATTTTTTTCAAAACAACCCCTTGTTACACAAAAGATTTATTCCGTTCGCTGACCTGAGCCAATCACCTCAAATCATCATCTCTGGACCGCAACCCCTGATGTATATCAACTATATATAAAAACATTCCCGGGATCAAGGCACAACCTTTGCATATTCTTGGACAAAAATCAATGATCGGGGGTATATATGATTGCAAGCGAGGTCAGAAAGACAGAGGCAAGGATCAATATTCCTGCAGATGATCATTCCGGGGAGCAAAGACCCCTTTCCCTGTTCACGGAAAGCATGGTTTCCCTGCTTTCGCATAAGGATATAAACGATGCCCTTATTGATCTGGCTTCATTGATGGCCCAGACCTTTCCCCTGTCTGCACCCTCAATATGCATGGATCTACCTGAAACAAGGCCCAGCATATTCTCAGTGATCGGAGATCTATCCATTGACACGGATGCCAAAAGGGTATTGGGGACGGACAACCTTTCCTATGTCCATATTGTTGCCGGAGGACATCCTGTGCCGGCATCTAAACGTATTGACATGCCGCTTATAGATTCCAGTATGGCCAGGATTGTCCTTTGCATCAATCCCGGAGAACATGAGCAAATATATTCCGAGTGGGTCAAAATATTGGCACCTGTGATCAATAAACTCATAGACAATGAACACTTGAGACACATGGTCTTCAGGGATGCCCTTACAGGTGTGCTCAACTTCAGGGCATTCAGTGAGATGCTTGCCTCGGAGTGGGAAAAAGCCAAAAGATATGGCGCAGTCTTTTCGCTTATCATGATAGATCTTGACCTCTTCAAGGGCATAAACGATGAATACGGACACCAGGCCGGAGACAAGGTGTTGAGCATGGTGGCGGAAAGGATCGTTCAATCTACAAGGAAAAGCGACCTTGTTTTCCGTTACGGCGGCGAAGAATTCATGGTTCTCCTTCCACATACGGATATAGAAAACGCCTTGATGCTTGCAGAACGTATCCGTGTCTCGGTCAAAGATACCAGGCCGGTCTGCCAGGCCCGTCCAACCATCAGCCTTGGTGTAACCCAATATAGGGATGGACTTGGGACGGATGATCTTGTAAAAGAGGCAGATATGGGACTATACAGGGCAAAACAAGGCGGGCGTGACCGTACAGAGGTTGTGCGGATCGGCCTATGAAGATAGACAGCATCCTTGACCTGAAAACGGGTATCCGCGCCATGTCACCCAAAGGTGATAAAATTGGAGGCAGGATACGGCCACTTACTGGAGAAGATTTTTTTATCTTTGAACCGGAGACCCCGCTGGAAATCAAAGAAGGCAGTCTTCTCAGAATCTCTGACGGAGAAGACTCCGTGCTGGCCGTGTTTGTCGAAGACATGGACAATGGAATGAAGATGTCGGTTGAGTCCTATGTATCTCCTGGCACCGAGCGAAGGGAAGATGTACGCATATATGACAATATCTATTACCTTGCCAGGTTTCTCTGTCACGCCGAAGATGCATCGGCCATGCTCCCGGAGGCACGCAGGGAGATCCGCTCACAGCAGCTCATCATTGATTCCTTTCTCAAGGGGAAATACGGACCTTCAGGCGCCAAAGATGTTCCGTATACCAGAGAATCCCCGTTTAACCAGTCTCTCTGGGAGATAAACAGAAAGCTGGACCTCCTTATCCACATGACCCTTTCCAATGATTTCAGGCTGCTTATGGAGGATAAACCCAGGGAGGTAAATATCTCTGCATCAGGAATCAAGTTTGTATCTGAAACCCCCTTTGATCCTGGTGATATGGTCGACATAGCCATGATCCTGCCCATGATTCCCCTGCTCTACATGCGGTTTGTGGGAGGGGTTATACGGACAAAACCCATTACGCTCAACGATAACAAATGCTATAGCGTGGCCGTGCGCTTTGAGGAGATAAGCCCGGACAACCGGGATGATATCATCCGCTATCTGTTCAGAAGACAAAGGGAACTCCTGAGGAAAAGACGGGAGATCATGGATACAACACACAGGGAATAGGGTCTTTCATGCACCCTGCCTGGCCCTTTGTCCGTTGACAGGGGCTGAAAAATACCCATATTAATACCCCCTCATGAAGATAAAACATGGCCTCTTGATACAGATATGTTCCATTACAGCAGGCTTGATCCTGGTCTTTGTCACGGTAATCGCCCTTGACGCCTACAGGCAGATCCGAAAGGCAGGAGACATGCCCGCATGGAAAACACCATCACGCGTCTACAGCAATGCATTCCGCCTTGAACCAGGAGACAATATCGTAAAGGCAGGCCTTTTAGAACGAATGGAAGGTCTGCGGTATTGCAAGGTCACAGAGGTAATGTCTGAAGGTGAATACAGCGTGGACAGGCAGGGCATGACGCTCTATCTGCATGATTTTGACTACCCAAAGGGCCATTGCGACTCAAAGATGGTCCGCATATCCCTGAGGGGCACAGAGGTCACCGGAATAATGGATCCAACCCTCCATAAAGGCCTGGACCATATCCTTTTGGAGCCGCAGTGTCTTGGGGGGGTGTTTGGTGACAAAAATCAGGACCGCACTATCATAGACATCGAAAAATGCCCTGCATTCCTTATCGATGCCATCATAGCGACCGAGGACCGCAGGTTTTTTGAACATAAGGGGATCGATCTGCGATCCATTGCAAGGGCCTTTCTGGTGAATATGCAAAAAGGGAAGATTGTTGAGGGGGGGTCCACCATAACCCAGCAACTCATCAAAAATCTCTTTCTCTCCAATTCACGCTCCCTGATCCGCAAGACAAGGGAGGCATTCATGTCCCTGATCATGGAGGCCCTGTTTTCGAAAAAGGAGATCCTCGGCATGTATATCAATGAGATATACATGGGTCAAATAGGACATATGGGGATGTACGGTCTTGGAAGGGCATCCATTCTTTTCTTTGACAAAAATATCGCAAAGATTGACCTGGCTGAGGCAGCCATGCTTGCCGGCATCATACGCGCGCCCAACTATTATTCCCCCTACCGGCATCCGGGAAGGGCAATGGCACGTCGCAATACAGTACTTGCCCTCATGCTCAGTGAGGGCAAGATAGACCAAAATGCATATACCGCTGCAAAGGACTCAGGGCCCGGTGTGGTGAGGATGAGGAAGCAAAGGCGCCTTGCACCGTATTTCCTTGACTATGTCATTTCGTCGATCCGGCAGCAGTATCCGCTCCTGTCACGGGGTGGATACCGGATATTCACTACCCTTGATATGCATATGCAGGCGGTGAGTGAGAAGATGCTCAAAACATGCATTGCAAACCGCTCAAGATCCTCTCATATGGAGCTCGAGAGCGCGTGCGTGCTGATGGATACATCAACAGGGGCCATCCGAGCCATGGTGGGGGGAAAAGATTATGCCGTGTCACAGTTCAACCGCGCCTCGGATCTCTCAAGACCGGTCGGTTCCATTATAAAACCTGCAATATACTATACTGCAATGAGAAGGGGATACACCCTGGCCAGCATACTTGATGACTCACCAGTCAAGATTGGTTCGCAGAAATCCTCTGTCTGGACCCCGGAAAACTTTGATCATACATCACACGGCAGGGTGCTGCTCACGGATGCCCTTGTCCATTCCTACAACCAGGCCACAGTCAGGCTTGGAATGGATGTCGGGATCAACAATATCATGGCAGAGGTCCGCCATCTTCTCCCCATGGCCAGGGTAGAGGCAAACCCATCGCTATTCCTCGGTACCCTTGAATCTTCTCCCCTGGATATGGCATCCATGTACTCCGCCTTTGCGAACATGGGCTCAAGGGCAACACCCTTTTGCGTCCGCGCAATCCTGGACGAAAACAATACCCCGATATACCAGGCCACACCCTGTCGCCCGGAACCAGTCCTGGATCCATCTGTGACATACCTTGTCAATCATTGCCTGAAAGCAGTCCTTGAATCAGGGACCGCCAGGGCATCTCATAGATACGGCATGCCTGAAATGATCTGCGGAAAGACCGGAACAAGCGATAATCTGAGAGATTCCTGGTTTGCCGCCTTTGGCAGCAAATGCGTGTGTGTAACCTGGATGGGCAGAGATGATTTCGGCCCTGCCGGCCTTACCGGGGCATCGGGTGCCATGCCTCTTTGCGCCATGATCATGGGCGAGCTGGGCATCCAGGGTGTCTCTACTGAGGTACCCGGGGATATTGTTTTTCTGGATGTGGATGAAAAAAACGGCGAGCTTGCATCGAAATGGACCATGAAAAAACGCCGC
Source organism: Thermodesulfobacteriota bacterium (assembly GCA_034661115.1). GTDB lineage: Bacteria > Desulfobacterota > Desulfomonilia > UBA1062 > UBA1062 > JAYEKR01. Next base: position 14,374 of record JAYEKR010000109.1, read on the forward strand.
ATCCCCTTCATCAAAGGGACCGGCCCCACCGAGGTCTCAAAACGGGACGAACCACCTGTTATCCGTTTTTTCCGTTCGATTTTCTAATAAACCCGCATGAGCGCCCACGCTCACAAACAGGGACGAAAAAAAAGGCCTCACCGCTGAGGAGCAGAGGACTCGGAGTTAGAATCCTATATAATATCACAAGGATAACCGTTACCCCCGCCTACGAAGTGCGTCGCACGCAGACAGGCGAAGGCGAAGGTCCAGAGACGTGAATTACCTGGAACACTGGATTCCCGCCTTCGCGGGAATGACGGGAGGGGAACAGGAATGACGGGAGGGGAACAGGAATGACGGGAGGGGAACAGGAATGACGGGAGGGGAAATTCCCAATTTGTAACCGTTCACGGAACGTTGAACGTGGAAATTGGAAGTTTGGCCTTTATGCTTTTGTACTGTTGACGAACGCATTCAATTTTCCAATTTCAAGCCGTTCACGGCTACACATCCAGCTCGTAAACTCGTTTCCATTCTCCCCAATTTCTAATTTCCAATTTCTAATTTCCAATTTCAAGCCGTTCACGGCTACCCCAATTTCGACATTCAGAGGCAACTGTCTGGTGAACGGTTACCTCTGAATTTTAATTTTGAATTCAGTACAATATTGTTATATAAAAGGTCCGACATGGACAAAACAGATACACCTTATAATATAGACTTTAGGGATAAGTACTGCAAATGGTGCAAACACCGCAAGGCTCCCATCAGTCAATGCCGGCTCTGCCCGAGATATATCCGATTTATGGACAAAGGGACAGTCCGCCTCGACCCTGAAGCCCTTTGCAGGGCATGTATTCACAATAACGAGGCAGCGATGCAGGTGTTTTGTGAAACAAACCGTTTTTTCCAAAAGGCCAGCGACGAGCCCTTTGAATGCTATCAATTCTGCATGAAGGACATGGGATGAAGACCTCAGAGGTGGTCACCTCTTTTTTATGCTACAAGGGTCGTATCTGCCTTGTAAAAAGAAGCCCTGATGTCGGCACATACCAGGGCCGGTTTTCAGGTATAAGCGGCTATCTCGAAGGGGATCCATCCATGCATTTCATGGTCGAGATACAGGAGGAGACAGGCCTTACCCCCTATGAATACCGGCTTATCAGAAGGGCACAGCCCTTTGAAATCATTGATGAAGACATGGACAGAAAGTGGATTGTCCATCCCTTTGCCTGTGAGGTTCAGGACCCGTCAAAGATAGATCTTGACTGGGAAAATACCGACCTGCAATGGGTCTACCCCATGGAGATGAAGGACCTCGATACAGTACCCAGACTCTTTGAGGTGTATGAGACGGTCTCTGATCTGCCCCTTAAAGAGATGGTGACACGCCATACAGAGGAGATAAGGGCAAACCACAAGGACGGATCCAGGCAAATCGCCATTGAATGCATGAAATTCATGGACTCCCTGGTCAAAAAAACCAATGCAAAGGCAGGTGATATCCTTGTTGGTGACATGGAATATGCCATTGCAGAGGTTTCGATGGCCAGGCCATCCATGGCGATTATCGCCACCTCCTGTGCCCTCTTAAAACGGGATCTGCATCGGTTAAAAACTGAAAGAATCGAGGCGGTAAAAAAACAGATCAGCTCTATCATAGATGTACATATCAATGACATGAAGGGTGCTGCATCAAAGGCAATCTCCCATCTCAGGGAGATTATTCCACAGGGGGCACGTCTTATGATGCACTCCTACAGTTCATCCCTTGTCGAGGCCATGGAGATCCTGAAGGATATGGGATGCAGCCTTATTATTACAGAATCCAGACCTGGATTAGAGGGGAGACGTCTGGCAGAGATTGCTGCCGCACAGGGCATTGATGTCCGAATTGTAACGGATGCGTGCGCCGGTCTTGCGCTTGATGAGTCAGACCTTGTCCTGATGGGGGTGGATGCTATCGAGATGGACGGGACTGTAATAAACAAGGCAGGTTCAAGCCTTATTGCCATGGCCGCAAAGGCCAGGGGAATAAAGGTATTCTTTGCAGGGGAAACAAGAAAGATCTCTGGGATGCCCGGGGACATATCCCCTGAAAAAAACGATCCGGCGGAGGTATGGGAAGACGCCCCTGAAGGTATAATAGTGTCTAATGTGTATTTTGACCGTACGTCGCCACGGTATATTAGCGGAATACTGCTTGAGTTCGGGGTGGTTGAACCATACCAGATAAAAAGGATACAGGAAGAATGTATTGCAATTAACAATCCTTTTGATCAATAATTATAACTAGTCATGTTTTTACAAAAAACGGAGGGAAAATGAATATATATTCATGGGTCAGGGATAATGCTACAAACATGCCGGACAAGGTATGCGTACAATCCAGGGACAGAAACCTTGATTTTGGAGAGCTGCACCGCTGCTGTAATGTGCTTGGTACCTCGCTCAGGGCGGCCGGTATCTCAAGGGGAGACCGTGTAACCATTGTTCTTCCAAACATGCCGGAGTTTGTCATCTCATATATGGCGATCGTTGGCATCGGCGCGGTTGCCGTGCTGGTGAATCCGGCCTACACATCAGGAGAAATGGCCCACATCCTGAAGGATTCAGGGTCAAAGGCCATGATCCTGGAAGATACCTGGCTCAAGACCTATGAGACAATAAAGGATACCTGCCCACTGGACACAATCATCACAACCGGGGAGAACGGGACCTTTAACAAATGGGTTTCCGGATCCGCCCGCGAGGTAATGGCGGAAGATATGGAAAAAGACGATACTGCAGTCATGATCTATTCATCCGGTCTCACGGGTTATCCCATGGGTGCCATGCTGACGCATGGCAATCTCGACCACCAGTCGGATCTCATGCGGCTGTGCATGGATGCCGATCACACGGATACCACACTGACCGTTATACCCTGTTTCCATTCCTTCAGCTCTGCGGTCAATATGCTCTCCATGCTGCGTTATGGAGGGAGCATTTATCTCATGCGTCGACCGGATTTCAAAGAGATGTCCGAAATCATCTCATCCAAAAGGGTTACCTCCATGGGAGCGGTACCCACCCTTTATTATGGCATGATATACCATCCCGATTTCAAGGATACAGACTGTTCCGGGCTTAAGACCCTTATCGCCGGCGGATCCGCCCTGGATATCCAGATATACAAGGCATTCAAAGACCGCTTCCACCTGGACATCCGTCATGGATACGGGATTACAGAGGCATCGCCAACCTGTGCTGTAAACAATAAACATATAGAGATAAGGCCTGAATCCATTGGACCATGCGTACCCGGGGTAAAGGCCCGTGTAGTGGATGACTCAGGGGCCGACCTGGCAGCGGGGGAAAAGGGCGAACTCATCTTCAAAGGACCCAATATCATGAAGGGCTATTTCAACAAACCAGAAGAGACCAAAGAGGCGATCCGGGATGGATGGCTCTACACCGGTGATCTGGGATATATAGACAAAGACGGATATATCTATATCACGGGCTATAAGAAAGACATGATCATCACCTCGGGATTCAATGTGTATTCAAAGGAGGTAGTGGATGTCCTGAACTCCATGCCAGGGATCGGGGATTCTGCCATCACTGGCATACCTGACCTTGTGCGGGGTGCCATCATAAAGGCCTATATCGTAAGAAAAGACCCGGATCTTACCCTTGGGGCAATCAAGGGATTTACACGCAACCGTCTTGCACGGTTCAAAACCCCCAGAAAGATCGTCTTTGTAGATGAAATCCCGAGGGACGACAACAACCGGCCGATACTGGACACCCTTGAACAGGGATAAGACCTGTATGCTTTGCCCGAGAGACTGCGGTGTGGACCGCTCAATCCGGCATGGGGCATGCGGTGTGGAAGACAGGCTCCGTGTTGCGTCAATCATTGTACACCAGGGAGAAGAACCCCCACTGGTACATGATGCCGGATCAGG
>JAYEKR010000110.1:0-4029 GCA_034661115.1 Thermodesulfobacteriota bacterium
TTCGCCGGGGAAGAACTCCCCATGGGTGGGGAAGAACACCCCATGGTTCTCGAACCAAATGCAAAAACAAAAAAACACCTGGAATACTGGATCCCCGCCTGCCTGTCTGCCTGCCTGCTGCAGGCAGGCGTGCGACGCACTTCGCAGTCGGGAATGACGACCCAATAGTTTTGCATTTGCTGCGCTTTACATATCTTTTATATCAATCCCGTAGTTGTGTATCTTTGTCCTCAGGGTCTTCCGGTCGATATCGAGAAACCTTGCGGTCTTTGTCATCTGTCCATTAAAATGACGCAAGGCCTTCTCGATATGCATCTTTTCCATATCGAGAAGGGTCAACCGGCCTGAAGCGCCGTCTATGACCGGGGCCGGGCTATTTGGACCCTGTCCATAGTAGAGGATATCCGCCAAGGTTACCCTCTCATGGTCACACATCACACACAACCTTTCCATGGTATTTCGGATTTCCCGTATATTGCCCGGCCAGTAATATGCCATCATGGATTTTTTCGCCTCTTCTGAGAGGGCTCTCACCGGGCTGTGGTGCCTCTTCTGGTATATTCCCAGGTAGTATTCGGCGATAGTCAGGATATCTGCTTTATGTTCCCTGACAGGCCTTATATGCAGGGGCACAACAGAGATCCGGTAGAACAGGTCTTCACGGAAGCTGCCTGCCTCCACCTGTGTTCTCAAGTCCTTGTTGGTGGCGGTAATCAGCCGTATATCCACCTTGTCAGGTATGGTCGCGCCCACCCTGGGGACCTCCTGCTCCTGGAGGACACGCAACAGTTTGGCCTGGACTCCAAGGCCCATATTCGAGACCTCGTCAAGGAACAGGCTCCCCTTGTCAGCCGCTTGGAAATAGCCGTCTTTTGAAGATACAGCCCCACTGAAAGCGCCCTTTACATGGCCGAAGAGTTCACTCTCCATGAGGTTTTCCACCAAAGAAGAGCAGTCTACAGCTACAAAGGGTTTGTCCGTTCTATTGCTCAGGGCATGGATATTCCGGGCCACCAGTTCCTTGCCAGTACCGGTCTCTCCGGAAATCAGCACTGCGGTATCGGTTTGGGCTACCCTGCGTATCGCGGCCTTTAGATCTCCTGTATATTCACTGTCCCCTATGATATCAAGGACCGGGGTTTCCTCTTGAAACACCTCTTCCTCATCATCCATGCAAAGGGCCTGGCTGAGAGTATTCCTCAATTCATCCGCGCTAAAGGGCTTTGTCAGAAAATCAACAGCCCCATACCTCATTGCCTCCACGGTCAGGGGTATGGTCCCGTATCCGCTTATCATAACGACCTTTGCCGATATTTTGTGGTCCTGCTTTATTTTCTTTAAGGTCTCTATCCCGTTCTCCCCGGGCATACGGATATCCAGAAAGATCAGGGCATAATCGTTCATGGCGGCCATATCCAGGCCCCGGGTCCCTTTGCCTGTGGTATCTACACGGTAGCCTGCCCTGGACAAGATCTGGGAACACCCGTCACGGATGGCCTCTTCATCGTCTATGACCAGTATCCTTTTTTTGTCCCTGCTAGCCAATGGTCGTGGACCCCTCTGGAGCATGCCCTGTATCCATATGAAAATCAGGGGCTATGGGCAAAGAGATGATAAAGGTCGCGCCCTCTGAATCATCGCTCTCCACATCAATAATCCCATTGTGTTCCTTTATTATCCCATAGGTAATGAAAAGCCCCAGACCGGTCCCCTTTCCCGGGTCTTTTGTGGTAAAAAATGGATCAAAAAGGTGGGGTATGGATGTCTTTTTGATACCTGTACCGGTGTCCTTTATAAGAATCTTTACATGTCCGCTACTGGTCTGCCTGCTCTGTATGGAAATCCGTCCTTTTGCATCCATGGCATCGGCAGCATTGAATATAATATTTAAAAAGGCCTGCTCAAGCCTTGATCGATCACCCTGTATTGCTGGAAGATCTCTGCCCAGCATGGTCTCTATCTCTATATCGTGAAACGCAGACTGGTCTTTTATCAGACCCAGGGTGGATATGATGACATCGTTGATATAGAGAGACTCCATCTTGTCAGAGGGTTTGCGCGCAAAGTCTAAAAGATTCTCCACAATCTTTTTACATCGGTCTGTCTGGTAGATGATCTTTTCCATATTCTGTCTTTCCGGGTCATCTCCTGCCATGTTCTCAAGGACCAGATTACTGTATAACAGGATACCACCCAGGGGGTTATTTATCTCATGCGCCACACCTGCTGCCATCTGCCCGATGGCAGCCAGATGCCCGGTACGGGACACCTGTTCAAGTGCCTCTTTTACCTGATCATCCCTTTCTTTCAAGGATCTTGCCATATTGTTAACTGCCTCATCCAGAATCATACAACACGATGAGCTGCTTTCAGTAAGCTGATAACCAAAGTCTCCGGCAGCAATATTTTCTGTGGCCTCCTTCAGGATACGAAATCTCCCTATAATGCTGTTACCCAGAAAATAAGAGATTATAAACGCAACCATCATTCCCATGGATGTAATCCCCAGAAAGATCCATATTGCCTGCAGCTTCATGTCCCGGTATTTTTCCTCTAATATCCCGGTATAGATCATGCCGATGATAAGATGATTGATATTGTATATGGGTGCGTATGCACTTATATACCAGTCATTTACAACAAAGGCCCTGCCGGTCCAGTCCTCGCCCTGGTCCATGACCTTATGATACACATCTTCAGACACAACCGTGCCTGTGGCCCTTTTACCCTTCGCTGTCGGCACATTGGTGGAAATCTGGACCCTGTCCTGGAAAATGGTAGCAAACCCAATGTCTTTGCCATGATACATCTCATTGCGGTATACTGTCTGCTTTATCTTGTCTACGATCTCATAATTTTTGTTTAAAAGTATACCTCCTGCCAGGACACCTGTCATTGTGCCCTTCCGGTCAAACACCGGACGAGCCGCCCTCAATACCATACCGTCGAACAATCTCTTTCCTTCATCCTTCACCGCCCGGGGCGTCTCTACAATATCCATTCTCAATCGTTGAGCAAGGAGGGGATTGTCTTTTATTATATGCCCTGCTTTAATGATCTCCGTGGCAGCCGTGGGCACACCTTCATCCAGACATCTCTCTATGACATCGTCCCATTCAGACATATCCCCGCTTACCCCTGGATTAAAGGCACGCATCAGCACCCTTCCATGGCGATCAAGGATGGACAGCATATCCGGCATTATATATATCTCATCCTCGCAGGGGCGCAGACTGTCCACCATCACCTTTTTCAGGGCACTCAGATCATTATCCTCGACTGCATCACCAATGCATGTCCTGCCTGCAATGCATCGAAGCTGGGAACTCAGCTCTCTGAGCTCATCTGTATAGATAAGCCGGGCCGTATTGAGGTCCTGATTCACCTTTCTCTGCACCTCACTAATGGTTGAATCGTTCAGGACCTTTATCCCTACAATAGTGGCAACAACCCCGGTAAGACAGGTGGCCACCAAAAACCCCAGGAACAAACGGCTTCGTATGCCCATGGTAAAACCTTTTTTAAACAGTCGCTCCATTTTAAGCTACCCCTCAAGTAGATTCATTATACCATTACAAAGGATAATCATCAAGAAAGCTGGATTGGGGTATATAAACGTGCATTGCCCGGAACACTGGATTCCCGCCTTCGCCTGCCTGCTGCAGGCAGGCGGGAATGACGGTGGTGGTGTTCTCTTTTTTCCATATAAAACCATGTCCTTCTTGTCTGTATGTGCTTGATTTTTTGTAGCCGTTCACGGCTTGAAATTGAAAATGTAGCCGTTCACGGCTTGAAATTAGAAATTGGAAATTAGAAATTGGGGAGAACGGAAACGAGTTTACGAGAAGGCCAACGTTCCAATTTCCAATTTCAACGTTCCGTGAATGATGTATGTGCTTGATTTTTTTTTACGTCACAGGTATTATCATCCGGAAATACTATTTTGTAAGGGGGAAAAATGAACGATCAGGCAACACTGCGGGACAAAAAGATGGCAGAGGTCTGTATGAATTGTCCTTTATGCAACAG
>JAYEKR010000111.1:0-18212 GCA_034661115.1 Thermodesulfobacteriota bacterium
AAAACACTGTGGGCTATCAGATAATACGATCTTCATCATGGTTGCGAAAACTCATCAAAAGAAAATCTTTATCTGAGTCAAGAGCAATAGAATACAAAGCAATAGTTGAAAAACTCGGGCCAAAATTAAATGCGTTCGTCAACAGTACAAAAGCATAAAGGCCAAACTTCCAATTTCCACGTTCAACGTTCCGTGAACGGTTACGTTTCTTCTACCTTCACCGGGGCAGACTCTATCTGCTCCTGGTTTTTCTATCCTTACATACCCAGGATCCCTGTGGCGGCAACACCAGCGCTCAGGGAAGAAAGTGCGGTCCTGCCCATATGCACAGGAATATAGCCGGCACGATCGATCTTTTGGCCTTCATCCAAAGTGAAACCGCCCTCGGGTCCTACAAGGACCTCAAGCTCCTTGTCTCTAATACTGGTAAGCGCTGAGTCTGAACCCATACAGGCCACATATCTCGGATATTTCGGCGATCGACCCAGAAGGTCCTCCAGCCCGACAATCCCTTGTATTTTGGGAATGGCCCTGGCCCCTGAGAGTTTAAGCCCCTGGTCTATGATATGTTCCCAGCGCTGGTATCTCTTTTGTGATATATCCCGCACATTCGAAAACACGGATACCACGGGCTGTATATCAAAGACCCCCAGTTCGGATACAAGACGCACCATGGTATCCATCTCTTTGAGATTGAAGAGGGAGATGCTAAGGTGCACTTTTTTGTCTGAGCGGTCCATGAGCCTGTATCCGCCGCACACCTTCACCTGAATCTCCTGCCTGTTCAGCGAGGTGATAACACCGCTATATCCCCGGGACCGATCCCGAAGATCGATATGGTCACCCTTTTTCATGCGCAGGGGTCCTGCAATGTGTGCAGCATCCCTGCCCCTTATAAAGCCCCTGTGATCACCTGTGAACTCACAGAAAAAACGGGGCATTACAAAACAATCCCCCTCAGGAAGGCCGCAGCTGATTCAGGAGAGGTCGGGTTGATAAAAAAGCCGGATCCCCATTCAAACCCGCCCCTGGCAGTCAGCCTGGGCAAAATCTCCATGTGCCAGTGGTAGTATTGATCCAGGCCCGGAGGGGTATTCCCGGCCGGACAACTGTGGAGGATACAGTTGTAGGCAGGCCTGCCCAAAGAGGCATCGAGGCGGGAGACAACCTCTTTGAACATACATGCCATGTCCTTGATCTCCCCTGGTTCTGTATGGATATAGCTTGAGATATGTCTTTTTGGAATAATCCAGGTCTCAAAGGGCAACCTCGGCGCAAAGGGCTCTATGGCCAGAAAAAATCTGGACTCTGAAACAATACGTGATTGTTCCCGCATCTCCTCCTGCAGGATGTCACAGTATATGCACCTTTTCTTGTATTCAAAATGTCTTTGTGCGCCATCGATCTTCGATTGAACCATGGCCGGTACAATCGGCAGGGCCATGAGCACGGAATATGGATGGTCCAGGGTTGCGCCCGCTGCACTGCCCTGGTTGCGGTATATGAGCACATAACGCAGTCTGGAGTCTTTTCCCAGGTCGATCATTCGGTCCCTGTAGGCCCAGAACACGTTTTCCAGATCATCACAGGTCATCTGGGACTGGCGTATACCATGCTTGGGGGTTTCTATGATCACCTCGTTAGCGCCCACACCGGTAATTTTGTCATAGAGGCCCTCTCCCATGCGCTTAAGGTCCCCTTCCACCACCATGACCGGGGACCGGTTCGGCACCACCCTGAGCCTCCAGTCAGGATCATTGGGACTGGATCCATCCGGCCGGTTCGACAGGATCTCCGGGGGACACAGGCGTTCATTACCAGGACAGAATGGACATAATGCATCCCTTTGTTTGTCCGTGCCATCCAGTCCATCTTCCCCGATCCGCTTTTCTCTTGATATGGACGGAGACCTCAGGGCATCATTCGTAATGATTACCCATCGCTCAACAACCGGATCTTTTCTCATCTCTGACATATCATACCGCCTCTTGCGTGGGTCCAATCTCCATAAACACCTTTGGAACAGGCCCCTCAAGGGCACGCAGAAAGATGCAGTTCCATCCCTGAAAACCCTTTTCAAAGCCGTTTTCGTTCTGTGATACACACTCTATCGGACTGATACACACATCCCAGACCGCGCCGGATGATATCCTCACCACCATTGCCCTGCTTGTATCCTGCAGGACAATCTCGTTCGTATGAAAGACGCCAGATCCCTCATCCATAATTTTCCCTTCAACCCGGGGTCTTTCCCCGCTGACGATCATGATATTCCATTCAATGCCAATCCACATCCCCTGTCCCGGATTGTCTATCTGGTGCAGAACGGACACCCTTGCCTGTGCATCACAGGTATAGGTCTTGGTGATACACATCCCGCGCGCAATAGCCTCAAAAGAGACCTCTATTGAGTCTTTAGACGCCATGGCTTCTTCCAGGCCATCGGGATTCACAAAAGAAAACTCCAGGCCGGAATATAAAGATTCCGGGATGGTCCCCCTGATCGCGTCCAGACAAGGTGGTGTATCCAGGATATGGGTCATAAAGGAAAACCTCGGATAGGTGTCATAGACAAGCCCGGCCTTGAGTTCATCGGTCACCAGTCTGGGCATGTCATGGATGGAAAGGGGGGTATCTGTATCGCTGTTGTCCAAAGAATCCGGTGATGACGGTGTGTCAAGGATTTCCTGGTGATATATCTCGGGATGGCGCATCAGGATATTTGACAGGCTGTAAAACGCAGGTTTGTATTCCAGCGCAAAGACACCGGCATTCTTATGAGGGGATATAAAGAGGTTGAGTATCCTGCCCTGGATACAGACCTCATCCCTGCCATCCATGTCATAGTCCATTATCTCCATTGTCCATGGCCTGTCTTTCAGTGCTGTTGAGTCGCATATATCCTCTGCCTTGAGGAGATTGGAATACACGGCATCCCTGAGGCCCCTGAGGTAAACACCTCCGAAAAGACCGTGCCAGTAGGCACAGTTGCACTGCGCCCTGAGCAAATACACCTCTGCTTCAGCGGGCATACCTGCTTTTTTTGTCATGGCACTGATATGGAGCATCTTTTTGTGCATAAGGTTTGATTCCGGGTATTTGGCCAAAAAATTATCCCACATGCCGCCTCGGACAAAGCCCCGCTTTTTTTCCCAGTCCCCTGCCTGTTTAGCCTGCTCCACGATCCCCTTGTAATGCCTGCCAGCTGCGGCAGGCAGGCTCCATTCCATCATCTCCTGGTAGGTCGATGTGGGCAGATAGACAAGCGCCCTGGGCTCCAGAGAGTCAATGGCCCTTGATAGCGGGATGATTTCCATATGGTCTGAGACACGGCCCATCTCATCAAAAAAACGCCTGAGCCAACCCTGATCTATCACCCAGTCATATGTACCGGGCCACATACCAAACTTTTCGCCGTCATCCCCATAGGTGACCATCCTCACCCCTTTGTCCCTCAGGGCATAGAGATAATCAATGGTCTCCTGCGGCTCCCGGAAGGGGATCATATACCTCAAACGCATATCAACCGGAAAGACCTTCAGCGGGTGACCCAACCTCTCTGTCATGTAATAGCCGTGCACATCCTCGGGATCTATCCCTGCAGAAAGGAAATGGCTGTCATCAAGCAGGGTATATTCCACTCCAAGACCAGAGACCTTGAGGGGCATATCTGGCTCCCATATACGTTCGGTACACCATATCCCCCTTGGAGACGTCTTGAATCGTTCTTCCAGATACCTCGAGGACATCGTGATCTGCCGCCTTACATCCGCCCGCGGGATAACCGGGATAATGGGTTCATAAAAACCGCCCCCCATCAACTCCACCTGCCCTCTGTCCACAAGCCCGGAAAGCACATCAAAAAATTCCGGCCTGTTTTGCTCGAGCCATTCAAGCAGTGGACCGCTATAGTGAAGGGTCAGGGATACATGGGGATACTCCTGCAATATCTCAAGAAAGGGCATATAACATTTCTGAAACCCCTTTAAAAACACCTCATGTGAATTCCCCACTGGCTGGTGCGAATGCACACAAAGGCCCAGATAGATCTTATTATCAGACATACCACATCTGCCTTTCGAAACTATTGTCCGGCACATTAAAAGATACAAAACCGACCGATGGATATCTCTGTATCTCGATCTCATCCTCCACCACGCCGATGAAAAACCGCATACGGTCCAGGGGAGAGGCATCAAGAGATGAAAAGGGCACACCCAACTCAAGCACATCATCAAAGGCGGCCTGCGCCCCAGGGACAATTCCTCCAGGGGAGCCGGGTATGTCGTCTGAATCACCACCGCGCGTACAGACCTCTATTTGCCCCGTGTGTATCGGGATATCCAGGGTTATGCTCACAGGCGAGAGGCAATTGATCCTTATGGTCTTATCAGTGGGATCTGACACAAACCCCATCCTCATATAGAGGTTATGTTCGTCAAAACCATAAAAAGCACTCTCCAGAAGGCGATCCTTCAGGAACATGCTTGATGCAGAAGACACGGAAGACACAAGACCAGCCTTGCTCCACTCATAAAAATGGGTCACCCTGCCGTTTATATCCGGGTGTATGAAACCGCAGGGCATTCTCTGGGATATGGCCTCCCGCGGCGTGATGATGCTGGACAAAAGCTCGTCAGGTGGTGAATCCCCATGCAGAAGATAACAGTTCTTCAGGTGGGTACGAAACAATGTATCAAAGGCCTCGTCGTTTCCCGAGGAAAAATCCTCCCCATACCACCAGAACCAGTCACTCCCCTCTGCAATATATATCTCCTCCCAGGCAAGCGGATCGGCAGATGCCCCCTTTGACTCCACATACCTGCGGGTGCGGGCCAGGTACTCCCATGCCTTGCGGTCCTCCTCGTGCCCGATCCATATGGAAAAATTGTGATTGATCCATGACCCGGTATAGAGACTGGATATCTTCCTTTCGGGTGGATGATCCCTTACAAAATCACCGAAACACCTGGTCTCAATGCCGCTGGACGTGCCCAGACGCTCCCAGAGACTGGAAAGAAAGGCCTCTCCGCTGTCCGGATAATATTCCCACGGGTTTTCACCATCCAGGATCACGGACACAAAGGGATCGAATGCATAGGACCTTGACCCCTTTCGAATATTCTCAAGGTGAGCCATAAAATCATCCGCTCCCCTGCTCGCCGGATTCTTTGAATATACAAACCCTATATTGTCTGCCAATGCCCGGTCACGGAAAAACATGGACACCTCACTGGATCCATGACTGACCCGGTAGGGCATATAGAGATCTGACCCTGTACGCGGATGATTGATACTGGCGAACAGAATGTCTTCATCCGTTGCAGTCCATTCTATACCGCAGGAAGAAAGGATCTCCACCATTTCAGGACATACTGACCCCTCTGACGGCCACATCCCTGCGGGCTGACGATCAAAGAGATCAGTGTGAAACGCAACTGCACGCCTGATCTGGCCCTCAAGGTCCTCTGGGTGCGAAAAGGCCTCTTTGGGAAGGGGGGTGTCCATGGACCGTAGCGCATACCCCACATTCATTACCAGAGGGCCTATGGGATGATAAAAGGGTGTAGTGGTAATCTCTATGCGCCCCTCATCCTGTGCTTTTTTATATGCAGGGATGATCCTTGACATCAGCTCTATGTGAAGGTTCAGCAGATACTGTTTGTCCTCCTCGCTGAATGCTTTGCCCTTGCGGATCAGCTCTTTGATGCGTTTGTCCCTGCGCGCAGTAAAACCTGTCCAGGCAAGATTGAAAAGGACCTGCAGATCCAGGATATCCTGGCTGGAAAACCCCTTTATTGCTTGATCCAGATCGTTTCCCCTCTTTGAAAGCAGATCCATGTATCTCGGAAAGGGTTCGATCATGGTGGACTGGTTACACATGAAAAACCTGGAGAGGATCTGTCTCTTTTCCTCGACCGTAAGGTCATTCGCCCTTTTCCATGAAAGATGAAAATCCATGTCCCTCAGTCCATTTTCCGTATAGTCCAGAATCTGCGCAAGGAGGGAGGGCACCAGGTTAAAGGTACACCTTATATGGGGATAGTCACCGAGGATCGATATCATGTCCAGATATCCACGGACGGAATGCAGCCTCACCCACGGCATCACGTAGGTATTGCTAACCGGATCCCGGTAATATGGCTGATGCATGTGCCAGAGAAACCCTATGGAAATCTTTTTCATCCACATCCCCCTTTAATAAATATCCCTGTCATAGGCCTTTATATAATACTACAAAAATGGTGAATGAAAACCTTTTTATTGTGTATAACAATGAAAAAATACAGGAGGCTGATGTTCGAAAACCAGGATATTTTCAGCCTGCTTTGAGGGCACAGGATTAAATGTGGTAGCGAGGGGGGGACTTGAACCCCCGACCTTACGGATATGAGCCGTATGCTCTGACCAACTGAGCTACCTCGCCTCGGCAATCCTATGTACTCAAGTCAGCACCCTTTGTCAATTTCTATTTTAGCCGGAAAATGAAGGCAGACCGCCCATGCCACGGGCGTGTTTGACCGCATTCATCAGTGCATCGGTTGCGGCCTGTGATGCCATTACACCCAGATGAAGAGGATGGGCCTGCTTTTGCCCTACAGAAAAACACAATACCATATCCCCGTCAACCGGGGTATTATAGGGCGATATACGGGAGGCAAGGCCCCTTCCTGCCATGCGCGCCACCTGCATAGCCATGACCTTGTCCATCTTTGCATCTGTTACGATCACGCACAGGGTGGTATTCCCGGGTGCACCCATCTGTTTTTTTACCTCGCCGTGCAATATACACGCATGGGAGTCGATAAACCCATTTCCATCCCTGGCCCCGGCTATTATCCGGCCTTTATGGTCAAGGATATCCCCGAAGGGATTTGCCACCACAAGGGCAGCCACCTTTATCCCTTCCTCCACCAGAGCCGACCCCAGACCGGACTTTGTGGCATTGTTCGTTCCCCTCAGCTTTCCACAGGTAGCACCCGTACCCGCGCCCACACACCCCTGTTCAACAGGAGCCGATGAGGCACTATCGCAGGCATCATAGGCCATTGCCTCTGTGGGCCTGGCATGGGCATCCATAAATGAAAGATCATAGAGAACCGCACAGGGCACAATCGGCAGACGTGCAACAAAGAGATCCATACCGACACCCTTGTCTTCCAGGTAAGAAACGGCCCCGGTTGCAGCGCCAAGCCCGAAAGCGCTCCCCCCTGCAAGGCAGAGTGCATTTATCTGTGAGCCCGGATGCATCATGCCAAGGGAATCCATCTGTCTGGAAGATGTCGCCATGCCAGAGATATCCGCCGCACCAATGGCCGGGGAATCAAACACAATCATGCTGAGGCCTGTGCCGCCCTGAAGATCAGTGGCATGACCAACCCTTACCCCGTCGATCGCAGTAAGGGTGGAATTATTCATCCGGCCTGACATCTTTCACCACACCGTCAAACTCGGTGACAATACCCTTTACAACCGGATCATTGAGGACCCTGGCCCTTATCTCTGAAGGCCTTGGCCTTTGTTTTTCCACCTGTTCGTGCAACTCCAGACGAATCTGCATCTCATGGTGATAAAAAGACCTTGCCCTCTTGAGAAAATCAGGCATGATATTGTCGATCTGGTCTTTTAGAGACCTTCTGGATACGCTGAGTACAACCAGGGGATCTTTTTCCTCCAGCAGCTCGGTCTTGGACACAAGTGCAAAAAACGGCTTGTCGTGACGCTGAAGATATGAAAGGAAACCATCCCACGCAGGTCTCCCGGCCACAGATTCATTTGTCCCGGTGGACGCAACAGCCGGTCTTGGTGGTTTGGGTGCAGGGGCGACAGGGATCTCCGGCAGCCTTCCGGACGAAAGGGTCTCGATCAACGCGGATATATCTCTAAGCCGAGGTGCGCATATAATGCGCATAAAAATGGTTTCACAGGTAATCCCGGGCATGCTGGAAATGCGAAGATCCCCCTCGGAACGCACAAGCACACTCAATGCCCGATGGATCTCCTCCAGGGACACGTCTTTAATGATATCCCTTATAAACCCCATCTCCTGAGAGGCAAGGTCGATCTTTTCATATCCGGTCTTCACCACCATCATATTGCGGAAAAGCTCCAGGATGGACCGGTACAGGACAAAGAGGTCCTGCCCATACCTGTACACACCCTCCATCACATCGAGCATGGCGGTTGAATCTCTGCCAATCAATGCCCATGCAAGGTCATGCATGGTGGACCGCGCCACCATGCCGAGCATGTCTTCAATGGTTTCCACGGTGATCTCATCCCTGCCTATGGCAAGGACATGTTCAAGGATGCCCTGGGCATCCCTCATGCTTCCCTCTGCCTGCAGGGCAAGAACCATCAGCGCATCATCATCGATCCGGAGGGTCTCCTGCTGCACAATACCCTTGAGGTTCGAGAGGATAACCCTTGGCTGGATACGCCTGAAATCATACCTCTGACACCGAGAAAGCACTGTGGGAGGTATCTTTGTCAACTCAGTGGTGGCCATGATAAATATCACATGCGCGGGCGGTTCCTCCAGTGTCTTGAGCAGGGCATTGAAGGCAGACTTCGAAAGCATGTGGACCTCATCAATGATAAACACCTTGTACCGGGCCGAACTCGGGGTATACCGGGCATTCTCGATAAGATCCCGGATATTGTCCACGCCCGTATGAGATGCGGCATCGATCTCAAATACATCCATTGCCCTGGATGCGGTAATATCGCGGCAGAGGCTGCATTCATTGCACGGCCTTGATGAAGGGCCCTTTTCACAATTCAGGGCCTTTGCAAGGATCCTTGCAACCGTGGTTTTGCCCACCCCCCTTGGCCCGGAAAAGACAAAGGCATGGGGAACCCTGTCCGTGTCAATGGCATTGGCAATAATACGCGTAACATGTTCCTGGCCAAGGACATCCTCAAAGGTTTGAGGGCGAAATTTCCGTGCAAATACCTGGTAATGCATAAAGCTATCATAGCATTGAACAAGGGGAAACAATCAAGCAGAAAAATAATTGACAGGGATTCGGGGAGGAAAAGCTGTTTTAAACCCGTGCTTAAGTGTCTTTGCCTTAAACCTTGAATTGTGAATATTGAACCTGTTTCTTTCATGAAAAAGGCCCTGGAAATGAAAAAGGCCATGGAAGAGACCGGGCCTTGCCATACACATACAGCGTACTGTTTACCGCTGCTCCCTCCCGGGCCTGACGGGATTCACAGCGCTGTATTGTATGAGACCCGGTCTCTTCCAGGGCCTTTTAACTGCTGGCGGAGAGAGGGGGATTCGAACCCCCGGTACCTGTTAAGGTACACACGCTTTCCAAGCGTGCGCCTTAAGCCTCTCGGCCATCTCTCCAGATGCATGTGCGCCTGATTTTCATAATACGATCCAGCGCATTTTTCAAGCATCAAAAACCCCATGGCGGAGGAGGTGGGATTCGAACCCACGGTCCCCGGTTAAAAGGACAGCCGATTTCGAGTCGGCCCCGTTACGACCACTTCGGTACTCCTCCTCTATCTTTTCTTCTGGAAAAACCCCTTTAACAAGGCACTGGAACGACCCGCCAGGATGCCTGAAACCACCTTTGGCGTATGATTGAGCCCCAGGTCAAATGCATCGACCAAGGAGCCTGCCGCACCATATCTGGGGTCAAAGGCACCAAAGACCAGCCGGTCTATCCTTGAATGGACTATCGCACCCGCACACATAATGCAAGGCTCTAATGTAATGTACAGCACAGCTTTGCTGAGCCGGTAATTACCAATTTTTTTTGCCGCCTCGCGTATAACCATTATCTCTGCATGAGCGCTCGGGTCAGAATCCATGATAACACGGTTATGCCCCCTTATTACCATGTCGCCCATCACCAGGACCGCGCCTATTGGCACCTCTTGCTCCTCCCGGGCCTTTTGGGCCTCGTCAAGGGCCATTTCCATGAAATACTCATCCCCAACACATTCACGCATGGTCGTCAAAAACCCTGTTCCGGTGTCTCTGGTATCGGGAGCCCTGACATGGGAAGATAGACATGAATGGTGCGAAAGGTTTTATCGGGCTGCCTGCCCGCATTATCCATCTCACGCTTCATGTCCCTGCCATCTTCATGGAGCGTGTCCAGTGCCATGCAATATGACAGGGCTTTTTTATCCTGACGGCCTGCATTATCCATAACGTCGGTTTTATCCATGTCATCGGTTTTATCCATGGCATCGGTTTTATCCATGTCATCAGCAAGTGGGGTATAAAGGCCTCTTGCGTAAAAAGCGAGTCTGTCCCTGTTCGTCATTATCCGGGCACCTGGTCCAACCCGGGAGAGTATCCATTCACCCGCCTGTCTCCTTGCCAGCTTGTCCGCATCCGGTGGGGTCAATGCCATGTACGCCCACATGAAGGGGCATGATACAATAGCCAGAATGGCCAAGACCCTTACTGGCCGTTTGATCGACCTGAGAGATCTTATAACTGCATATGCGGCCATGGGATAAAACCACATGACAGGCGCAAGGAGATACCGGTCAGAGGTCCAGCCCATCATGGACAATACCAGGAGATACATTAAAAACACCAGACATACATGGATATAATAAAGGTCCTTTTTATGGATAAAGAACCCTATAAAGCCAAAAAGCATAATGAGACAATTACCTGTTGCAAAAAACTCCACTATTGTATCAAGACCCGCCTTTGACATCGCTGAAAGGCCGGGCCAGCCCGAAAACAAGGCGATAAGGGCAAAACCCTTTCGATGGAAGAGACCAAGATCGGGCATAAGTATCATCAGCCCGCCCAGTGCAATAACCGGCATTGACAGGACAATAACCCTCAAAGGCATGCCTTTGCTTTTATGAAAGGCCCATAGAATAACCCATGCACCCAAAAAAAACAGGGCCGTGGTCCTTACAATGGCGCCAAAAAACAACACAATAATGCCCAGCAAAAACAAAAGACCCCGGTGAAAACCCTGGTCTATACCCCTCAAGATAAAATAATTGCCCCAGACCACCAGCATAATGAGCAATGATTCCTTCAGGCAATCAACAGAACGGGTCAGAAGTTCATGGTTGGAGATGAGAAACAGGACCGACAACAGGGCGACCCACCTGTCTTTGAAGATGGTCCAAGCCGCCATGTATATACCCAAAGAGGCCACTATAAAACTCAGTGCGGATATCAGCCGCCCTGACATCTCAAGGTCCAGACCCGTAAGCCCTGAGACAAGGGCCAGGAACATGGGGAAAAGCGGGAGCTGGGATACAGCCGAAAAGGCCATGAAGCCCCTGTCCATAAACAGCCTGGCAGCAGGTATGTACTGGAATGCACCGTCCCGGGCAATGATGTCATAGTTGAACCAGGCAGGCAGCACGGCACACAGTGATAGCATTGACACAGCAAATACAATACGCCACGGGGTCAAACCCTCTATCCCTGTTTTTAAATTCACGTACAGCCCCTTATCATTTGATCCTGTCTATGAGGTCTTTGGACAACACAGCCGCGCCCTTTGAATTAAGATGACCATCGTCATACCATAGATCATATCGATAGATCTTCTTTAAATCAGGGCAGACAAAGGTGCCAAGACGGGAAAGTTCATCAGTGAACGCAGGAGGAGGAATCGGGTCATTGCGGCTGGGCAGATACATTATGTACAGATGGGTATTGTGCTCCCGGGCAAGGGTTGAAATCTTGCTTATATAATAAAAACAATCCTGAAAGGGGGGATAGAGGAAATAGGCCTCATCTTCTGCCCTGACCACCCGGGCAGGGTCCTGCTTAAACAATGCTTCGAGCCTTTTTGCCCTATCATCAGGGAGGGTTACGGGAGAAAAACCCAGGAAACCAAGGTTTTCTTTACCCCTGTAAGGCCTAATTATATCCAGTTTGCTGCTCATATAGATGACAGGCGGCTTTAATAAAGCCGCACATATATCGGAGAGCCTCGTTGTAAACATCTTTTTATGAAACAAGGCAAACGCCTTTACGGATGCAGGGGGACCATCGAAGACATCCCTGGTATTGCAGTAAAAACGGAATGCGGGATGAAATACATGTTTGGGCTTATCAGAGCAGATCTCCACCACAAGGTTTTTGACCTTATGGTTTTCAAGCAGGTCCCTGGCAAATATATAATAAAGGTTTCTACCTCCCCAGCATATGGAAAGGTTTAAGGATCTCCCCTCTGATGTGTCAGGCCTTATTACGGCAGGGTCTATGGCAGACAGGGTATGAGAAGTCCCGAGAAATATAGTGTCATAGGCCTCATGATCGGAAAAGATCCTTTGCTTCACCCATAATGCCTTGGAGTTGTTGAGATTATAATAGTCCGACCTTTTAAGGGGACAACATATCTGCGCAAGTATTACAAATAATACAAACCAGGCAAGGGTATATGAAATATTTTTAAACATATCGTTAGAATTGAAAATAGATAAAGGCGCTATGCAGATAACTGAGCTCTGAGGCATAGTAGAGCATCAGGCTGAATCCGTATAACATTGCACCCCTGACAAAGGCAGGAGAACTTGCATACCTTAGGCCAAGGTCCTCTATCCTCGGCTCAACAAGATTATGGACCGCAACACAGATACCCAGTAGAGCAAGCACTTTTAAGCAAAGCGCATTTTGGACAGAAGCGAAATTCATATGCACGAGGCTGGATAACACATCTGAAACCTGGGCCAGAGATGAAGACCGGAAAAACACCCATGCGAACGCGCATAGATGGAAAAAAACAAATACCTTTATTCCCCTGGGGATCTTTTCAAGTATATTTGCCACTGCTTGAATGCGATATACTATTGCATACAGGGCATGCAGACTCCCCCATATTATAAAATTCATACCTGCCCCATGCCACAGACCTCCCAGGACAAAGGTGATAAATAAATTTATATAGGTGCGTCTTCTTCCCTTCCTGTTCCCGCCAAGAGATATATAGAGATAGTCTCTAAGCCACGTGGAAAGGGTTATATGCCATCTCGACCAGAATTCTCTCGGATCCGCAGCCAGATACGGGGACCTGAAATTCACCGGGAGCCGAAACCCGAATAACTGGGCAGACCCTATGGCTATATCCGTATATGCGGAGAAATCCAGGAATATCTGGAAGGTATATCCATAAACGGCCAGAAGCATGGGTATACCCTGGTACTGTGATGGATTATTAAAGGCAGGGTCTACTATGAGCCTTGCCAGCACATCGGCCAGAAGCAGTTTTTTGCACAGGCCATACAGGATACGGAGGACACCCTCCTCCTGCAAGGTATTGCTGCCAATGGAATCGAGCTGGGGGATCAAAAATCTCGCCTTTACAATAGGGCCTGCAACCAGTTGCGGGAAAAAGGCCACATAGGTAAAAAATTCCAGTGGCCCAGACGTGGGTTTCATTATCCCCCTGTAGATATCTATGGTGTAGCTCATCGCCTGAAAGGTATAGAACGAAATCCCTACAGGGAGCACTATGTCCAGCAAGGGGGAGCCGACATCCATACCCATGGAACCCATCATGGCGCTAAATGTCTCTATAAAAAAATTACAGTACTTGAAATATCCAAGTATGCCCAGACTGATGACCAGGCTGAAAACCAGGATTCTTCTGCGTTCTTTTTTTTGTGTCGCCGCATAAATCCATTTACCTGCAAGATAGTTTGAAAAAGAGACAATGATAATAAGGCTTAGAAACCTTGGATCCCACCAGCCATAAAAAATATAACTGGCAATAAGCAAAAGCCAGTATCTACCCCTGTCTCTATCCTTGAGCAGATAAAAGAGGATCAAGGTAATGGTGAGAAAGGGCAGATAGATAATAGACGTAAAATTCATATCTTAATTATTCATTACAACCTTTATCATGTATTCTTACAAACTCGCATGAGTTGTGATCTTTGACGAAGGATAAAAAACTTCACCGCTGAGCCTCAAAATTAACACCTTTTTTTCATATAAAATATTTTCTTTCTATTAGAAGGATTCGCCTTATGATGTCAACCTGGTTCTTGACTTGAAACCAGAAACCATCCTAGTTATGGGACAGTCTTTAGCGCAAAGCAAAGGTCACGACCACCCTATGGATAAAAAAAAGGATTTTATATCAGAGATAAACACAGCAAGAGGCATGGCCATTGTTTTTGTCATCCTGGGTCATTACATCACCATCCTGGAAAGGGATTTCAGCCATGTCTGGACCCCGGCCCTTCACCTTTGCGCCAACCTTATATACACCTTTATCTTTACCTGCGACATGCCCCTCTTCATATTCATCGCAGGTCTCATATTCTCTCACCAGCAAATCAAACCCTTAACACCCTCGTCATATGCAGGGTTTATAAAAAACAAATCCATCCGGCTTATGCTGCCCTATCTTGTCTATTCATTTGCCATCCTGGCACCCAAATATATACTCAGGGCATATGCCTACCGAAGGCCATCCGATGACCTGTCCGCCTACCTGATCTCCAATATCAAGATCATCCTTTTATACCCCCTCGACAATCCCATGGTCGTTTTATGGTTCATATACACACTCTTTATCGTCTTTGCCCTTTTCCCTGTCATAATATGGGTTGCAAAAAAAATCGGCCATGGCCCTGCCCTGCTGATTATACTGGCATTGAGTTTCATACCCCTTCCCGATATATTGAACCTCAAAAATCTGGGTGCATACCTGTTATATTTTTACCTGGGCTATCTCTTCGAGTTCAACAGAGAAAAGAATGTCCGACTGCTGGACCGGTACAGGTACATACTTCTGTCCGGCCTTGTTATACTCAATTGTGCATTCTTCTATCTATCAGCCGGTTCCATAAATTCATACCTCGCTCATGCCTATAAGCTCTCAACAGCCATCGTCAGTATCTTTGCCCTCTATGAATTGTCCTGCATCATTACAGCAAAAAGGTCTCTCCTGTACCGCCAGCTGGACCTGATTGGAAGGTATTCATATGATGTCTACCTGAACGGCCACCTCGTCCAGATTGCCTTGAGGATTCTCTTTGTAACGCTGGTCCCTCTGGATCCCATTATCGTATCTTTGATCCTGATTTTTGGGCCTATATATATTCCCATACCCATAGCCTACCTGTTTATACGCAGATACAGGCTCACATCAATGTTATTGCTGGGGATAAAAAACAAGGGTGCATAGGGTAGACATTATCGTTTAATACGCGCCCTCTTTCTTCAAGACCGCGCCAAAGGTTCGGATAATGATCTCTATATCCAGCCAGAACGACCAGTTTTTGGCGTAATATTCATCGATGAGGACCCTTTCATCATAGCCGATATCGTTGCGTCCGGATACCTGCCACAGGCCGGTGATCCCCGGGGTCACCTTGAAAAAATAGCGAGACTTGTCGCCATACCTTTCCACCTCGTCTGCAACAATGGGCCTGGGGCCCACCAGGCTCATCTCGCCTTTGAGCACATTGAAGAGCTGAGGGATCTCATCCAGGCTGGTCTTTCTCAAGAGTGTCCCCATACCTGTAATACGGGGATCATCCCTGAGTTTGAACGCGCTCTCCCATTCGGCCCTTGCATCCGGATCCGATGCCAGCAGGTCATCGAGCACCTCCTGCGCATTAAAGACCATGGTCCGAAACTTATAGCACCTGAATCTATCTCCCTTTCTGCCTATCCTGGTATGACCGAAAAAGACCGGGCCCTTTGATCCCATCCTGACCAGCATGGCGACAATGACAAAAAACGGCGAGAGAAGGATAAGCCCGGTCAGGGAGCAGATCACATCAAATGCCCGCTTTGTATAGATATTCCTTTTAAGGGCCAGACGGTCCTCGATCTCCAGCAGCAGCATACCGTCCAGGTCATGGGTCCGAACCCCGGCAGAGGCCAGGCCGTAGAGGTCCGGCAGCACCTTGACCACCGGGGCGATACGCCCGGCCCTTTCCACCATATAAACCAGGTCTTTCCTGGAAAGATCGGGCATGGCAATGATCACCTCTTCGGCCCTGTGCCCGGTGTCTCCCACCATACTGAGGGTCCCCATAATCTCGATGTCTTTCATTTTATCAGGAAGTTGTCTTTCCTGGCCGCCCTGCGCAGGGGGTTCACTGGAAACAAACATGCCCACGGGTCTCAGCCCAAAATCAGGATTGCATCCAAGATTCTCCAGGACCTGCCTTATGGGCTCCGGATTACCCACAAGGATCACTGTCTTTGCCCAGAGACCCAGCCTCCCCAGGAGGGTGCGCATCCACCTGCGGGTCAGGGGCAGGATAAAGAGGGAAAAACCAAAGGCCATCACAATGACCAGACGTGAAAACTCCACCGATGTCCTCATGATAAAGGTGTACAGGATCATCATGATAAAGGCGATAAAATCACCCTTGAGCAGATTCTTGAGCTCCTCCCAGAAACTCATGCCCACCGAGGGGTAGAGCCCTTCATAGGCAAACATCACCACCCACAGCCCCAGGGCAGGCCACATGACTGCATAGATCTCAAAGGAATGCAGCATGGGGTCGAAAAGGTGCATATAGTCCACAAACACAATGGCCCTGAAATAATACCCCAGCCCGAAACAGATCCCAAGGGCCAGCAGGTCTGAAAAAAGCAGCATGACAAGGGCGATAAACCGTTTTAGAACTATCTTTTCACGCCGACCCATCGTCAGGCCCCTTTTTTGGCAAGGCAGGTATCTATTGCGCCCATGATCTCGTTTTTGAATCGATCCCGGTTCCAATGCGCTGCATGCGCCCGTATCTGTTCGGGGTCAAAACCGGAGCAGTTATCCTCAAACAAATGGATGGCTCCAAGAAGGGAATCCACGCCCTGTTCGGCGAAAAAGACCCCTGTGGGGTTTGAATGATCCAGCCCCCTGATGGTTTCCAATGCCCCGCCCCTTGCAAAGGCAATCACAGGCCGCCCCGAGGCCATAGCCTCTAAGGGCGTTATCCCGAAGTCTTCCTCGCCAGGAAAAATAAACGCCTGGCACCTGGAGTACAGGTCCACAATCTGCGCATCTGACTGCCATCCCATAAACTCGATTGTGGGGCCTGCCATCTCCTTTAATCTCTTTTCATCCTGACCACTTCCAACGATCTTTAAAGGTTTCTTAATGGCATTAAAGGCCTGTATGGCCAGATCAACACGTTTATAAGGGGCGAATGCAGTAAGCATCAAGAAATAATCAGCCCTGTCTGGTTTGATAGAAAACCTCTCAAGATCAAGGGGCGGATGGATAACCCCTGCATCCCGGCGATAATATTTATTGATACGCCTGGCCACATGCCCGGAATTGGCGATAAAACAATCCACCCTGGCGCTGGATGTCACATCCCATTGCCTCAGCCCGGTAGCAAAAAAGGGGATGATTCCCCCTGCAATGGGGTTGATCCGGCCCTTTCCAAAATAGTCCTCGTACATATCCCACACATAGCGCATGGGGGAATGGACATATGAAATATGGACACTGTCAGGCCCGGGTATGATGCCCTTGGCCACACAATGGCTGGAACTCAGGATCAGGTCATAGTCCTTGAGGATGAACCGTTCAATGGCAAAGGGCATCAGGGGCAGCATGTGCCGGTAATACCTTTTCCTGCCAGGGATTTGGTCTATAAACGAGGTATGGATATTCATCCCCTCGATTATATCCGAACAACTGCCCTCTATGTGGACAAGGGTATAGAGATCCGCCCCTGGATAGAGCTCACAGAGACACTCTAAGACCTTTTCCCCGCCCCGCATGCCTGTGAGCCAGTCATGGACAATGGCAACCTTCATGGGAATCTCATACTACAACTGCAAGGTTTTTCCCAAATAAAAATTGGTCTCCAGTTTATGATCAACAGGGAAACGCACAAAGGCACCATCGTAGGCCCTGGTCTTTTCAACGAGCAGAAAGATCCCCCAGGCCATTGTGGGCAGACAGCGTGCCAAAGGCCGGGCGATCAGGGACGGAAATGGATAGAAATTGCTGCCCTGAAAATCAATAAGTCGATATCCACCGGGCCAGCATTCCATAAACCTCATCAAGTCAGAACGCGTAAACCCCCGGACATGGGCGGATGTGGACTTGATGGGTGAAGGCTGACGCCCGAGCAAAAGGAGGATGCGGTTATGCAGACTGGCCAGGTTCGGCACGCCGATAATCATCCTGCCCCCAATCCTGAGTACCCGGGAGATCTCGTTAAATATCCAGAAGATCTCCTTTGTATGCTCCAGGATCTGGTTTGCGATAACCAGATCCATC
>JAYEKR010000112.1:0-4006 GCA_034661115.1 Thermodesulfobacteriota bacterium
GGGTTTGATGATACTATCAACTACCATCTTGGTATTGAATACCGCCTGAGTGATATATTCAGCGTCATGGCCGGGTATGCAATGATACCCACGCCCATCCCGAACCAGTCGGGCAGGGTCTCCAACTATCTGGATAGCGATCGTGACCTGTATTCTTTTGGCATGAGCTACACACTGAAAGACAGTTTGCTTTCAAAGGTCATAAAGCCGCCCGTGAAGATTGCCTGGGTTGTCCAGTACCAGACACTGGACAAATACCGGGTCGATAATACCGGTGTTAAGGGTATATCCTGGAAGGATCAGGAAAGTTATACAGTGGAGGGTAATTGCCTGGCCGGAGGCGTCTCTTTTTCCATGGCATGGTAGATATCATGGCGGGCCCCTTTGGGGGGCCGCCGGTCTTTTTGTAATAAAGGCATTTTTGTAACAAGGGATAAAAAGATCATTTCACCGCGGAGACGCTAAGAACGCAGAGAAAACCCTACTGAGACAAATGAACTACCCCGCAGCAAGCTACGGGGTATCAAAACTTTCTAAGGGGGTAACCGTTCACGGAACGTGCTTTCCGCGATATAAATAAAGGTCAGGTTTTGGCGTCTAACTGATCTCTGAGATGATCCTGCGGGCTGCCCCTGCCGGGTCATCTGCCTGGGAGATGGGCCTGCCGATTACGAGGAGGTTTGCCCCCTTTTGGATTGCCTGTGCCGGTGTGGTGATCCGGGACTGGTCGCCTTTTGTGCTCCACTCCGGGCGTATGCCGGGCGTGATTATAGTGAAGCCTTTGTGCCTTTGTATGTATTCAAGGTCTGCCGGCGAGCACACCATGCCGTCCAGGCCGCACCCGTATGCCAGCTCTGCAAGGCGTGATACCTGGGTGCCCACATCCGGGTTTATGCCTGTTTCCTTGAGGTCGTCGGCATTGAGTGAGGTGAGTACACTTACACCGATGATTTTGGGACGTGGTTGGCCCAGGGCCTTTGATTCATTCGCTGCCGCCTCGCAAGCGGCGTTCATCATGGCCCTTCCGCCGGATATGTGTATGGTCATCATATCCACGCCAAGGCGTGTTGCGCTCTTCACTGCGCCGGACACGGTATTGGGTATGTCGTGGAATTTCAGGTCCAGGAAGATGCGGATCCCCATCTCTTTTATCTCTTTTATTATCATGGGTCCGCAAGCGGTAAAGACCTCCATCCCGATCTTGAACCAGGCGGTTTCTTTGTGCAGTTTTTTTGCCCATTCAATCGCGGATTGGGCGTCCCCTACATCCAGTGCAAAGATTATTCTATCTTTTCCAGCCACTCCAGTCTCCTTATGGCCTCTTTTTTCAAGAGATGTTCAGCGCGTATAATGGCCTCTATGTCTCCTATTGCTGCACCGATGTCTTTGTTTATGACCAGGTAGTCGTACATCTCCCAGTACCTGAGTTCCTTTTTTGCATTGGCCATGCGTGTTTTCATGGATGCAGTATTCTCTGTGCCCCTGGCAGAGAGCCGTTTAAAGAGCTCGTCCATGTCCGGAGGAACGATAAGGATGAATTTGCCCGGGGATTGGTTTTCTTTGGCCTGCCTTACCCCCTGCACGTCGATATCAAAGAGGATATCCATGCCGCGGGCCTCTTGTTCTTCCAGCCAGTCTATGGATGTCCCATAGTATTTTCCATGCACTGTTGCCCATTCAAGAAAGCATGACCCCTTGATCATGCCCTCGAATACATCCTTTGATACAAAAAAATAATCCTTTCCCGGCTCTTCATTTATCCTGGACTCTCTCGTTGTATAGGAGACAGATAGTCTCATCTTCGGGTGAGATAAAAGTATTTTCTTGACAATGGTGGTCTTTCCGACACCTGATGGGCCGGAAAGGAAAATCCTCATTCCGTTTCCCTGAGGGTGTCTTTACCGTCATTGAGCCGGTTTGCAATGGTCTCTGTCTGTATGGCACTCAGGATGACATGAGAGCTGTCTGTAATGATGATGGAACGTGTCTTTCTTCCCTGTGTGGCGTCAATGAGCAGCCCTTTTTTGTCTGCATCCTCCCGGAATCTTTTCATGGGCGATGAGGATGGGTTTACTATGGCGATGATGCGCGATGCGATTATCCCGTTATTGAATCCTATATTTAACATCCTGCATTCCTGTGTTTTCATCATGTTCCCCCTATTCAATGTTCTGGACCTGCTCGCGGATCTTCTCCAGCTCTGATTTTGCATCGATTACAAGGCTGGATATATTAGTGATTTGTGCCTTTGAGCCGATCGTATTGATCTCCCGGTTTATCTCCTGGAGGATAAAATCAAGACGCCTGCCCATGGCCTTTGTTGTTTCCATGGTGTCCTTGAATGAGCCAAGGTGTGTCTCGAGACGGACCAGTTCCTCTGTGATATCGGATTTGTCCGCCATAATGAGGGATTCCTGGGCCAGGCGGTTTTCATCGATCATCTTGTCCAGCACGGACGGGTCGTTATGGATCAATGTGTCCAGGCGGGTCTGTAACCGCTGCCGGTATATATCGGCCATGCCCTTTGAAAGGCCATCTATCTCCTCTCTTATTTCCAGGAGCCTTTCCACGCGGGGCGTGATGTCTGCGCAAAGGGTCTCCCCCTCGATGCGCCGTGACTCTATAAAGCCTTCAAGTGCTGCCTTTAAGGGTTCCTCGACCATTGCTTGCCCGGTCCCGGCATCAGGGATGGGCCTTCCCGTAATCCCGGGTAGGGTCAGGAGGTCACGGAAACATACCTCACCGCCGAATTTGTCAGCCAGCATGGTGAGTTCATCATAGCAGACCTGTGCATATTCCATGTCTACGCAAAGGGCGTTATTGGCCGAAGATGAAGGGATATATGAAACAAAAATATCTGCCTTTCCCCTCTCAATCGAACCATGAACCATGTTTTTGAGAGGGATCTCCAGCGATGAGAGCTCTGAGGGCAGGCGCATTCGGATCTCCCTGTAACGGCTGTTGACTCCCTTTATTTCGATGTGAAAGCCGTTTTTATCGGCCACACCAAATCCGGTCATACTTTTCATCATGACTCCTTTATGATCCCTTATAAATCTTTCTCAGGTGATTGAACAGGGTTATCATCTCTTGAGAGCCATAGTCCGGGTAGGTCCATGCAATGGCCCTGTATGAATCCTTCGAGTACATAAGGGTAATTTCGGCCCATATCCCATTATCGATGTATATGCGGTGGCTGTATGGCTTGGTGGTGGCAAGGCATATATTTTCGTATGATAACAGGCCCGGATCAAGGTTGACCATGCGTTTGCTGCCCTGGCTCAGCTTGTCCTCTATCTGGTTGGTGCGGGTCTTTATGTCTGCAAGAGATGACCTGGGGACCGGTTTATCAAAGGCCATGACCTGTCTTGAGAGTTCTTTACCGAACTCTCTTTCATAATAGGCGGTGTAGTCAAAGGGCACTATCTTTGATTCAAGGCAGGATGCACCGTAGATGGCCTTCAAGTCTTTTTTTGCATCCTCAAGGGGCTGTGTGTCCCTGAATATCATACTGACAAAAAGCATGACATTTTCGGGTATATGTATCCTAGCCATGGGTGGCCTCCATGCATATGGACTTAAGCCCTTCCCATGGCGCGCTGGCCGCTCCCAACTCTGCCACGACCATGCCTGCGGCGGCGTTTGATATAAGGGTCGCCTCCTGCGGTGTTGCTCCGGCTGCCATGCACAGGGTAAAGCATGCAATCACGGTATCCCCGGCACCGGTCACGTCAAAGACCTTTCTGGCAGCGGTCGGTATGTGGGTCAGTGCATCCTTTTCAAACAGGCTCATCCCCTGGCTGCCTCTGGTTACAAGCACCATGTCCGGGTTCAGCATCTTTCGGATCTTTTCGACTGCCTCTGAGACATCATTGTCAGACTCGATGGGCATTCCGGCCCCATAGCCCAGCTCCTTTGTGTTCGGCGTGATCAACCCCACATCTTTGTAAAAAGGAAAGTCCCTTTCCTTTGGATCCACGCTGACAAAGATCCCCCTTTTTTTGGC
>JAYEKR010000113.1:0-4006 GCA_034661115.1 Thermodesulfobacteriota bacterium
TGATGGCGTTTCTTGCGTGTCCATGCTGGCCTTGAGCAGGGGTTCGAGATATTCAAAGCCTTTTTTCATGCTTTCCGCGCTCGCTATGAGCTGTGGAAGGAAATAGATCTTTTGATCATAGAGTTCTCCCACCTGTCTGATTGCCGGGATCATGATATCTGAGATCAAGCCCTGTGGGTCCATACCTTCTGCCATTGCCTTTTCACAGATGAGGGTGATCTCTTCTCGGTCTCCCTCCACCACGGCAGTGTAGACCTGTTGACCGGTGGACTTTTCTGTCTGCGTTGAACGGGGTTTTACCTGCGTTTCAGGGTCGCTGAATCTCTGGATGTAGGCATTGGCCTGTTTGTCGCGGTTGATAAGGACGTCGGATGCTGCGGAGACATCCATGAATGCATTGACCGATGGATTGGCAATGGCCAGGTTCAGCCCTGTGAATGAAGCCATGGCGGCAAAGGCAGCATTGATCCATTTGCGCATAGGAAGACCGAAGGAGACGTTTGAAAGGCCCATCACGGTAAGGCATCCGAATGTCTTTGATGACCATTTTACGGTCTCAAGGGTTTCAACGGCGGCCTCCTGGTCTGCGGACACGGCCATGGTGAGTGCGTCAATAATGATATCCTGTTTTGTGAATCCACAGGAGAGCGCCTCGCAATAGATGTCTTCAATGATTGGTATCCTGTCAGCACATGTTTTGGGCATCTTTTTGCCTGTAAGCGGAAGCAGGATAAACATGGAGCCATATTTGCGGGCGATTTTGAGCAGTTGTCCGAGTTTTTCCTGCTCGCCGGAGATCGAGTTGATCAATGCCCTTCCCGGGTAGATGCGAAGTGCAGCCTCAATGGCCTCGATATTGGAAGAGTCAATGACAAGAGGTGCGTCGATTATGGACGCGAGATCTCCCACGACTTTTTTCATGGTCTGCGTCTCGTCAATATCAGGCATGCCGACATTGACATCCAGAAGCGTTGCCCCGTCTTTGACCTGTTGTCTTGCAATGCGCCTGACTTTTGACATCTTTCCCGCTACAAGTTCTTCCTGGAGATCCTTTTTGCCTGTGGGATTGATCCTTTCTCCGATGATCATCAGGCGTTTTTCTTTTCTGAGAAACACTGTTTTGGTTGAAGAGCTCAATGCGGATATGGCGATTCTTTCAGGTGGCTGTGGTGGCAGATCATGGATTTTTGCCTTGAGGTTTTGTATGTGTTCCGGGGCAGTGCCGCAGCATCCACCCAGGATGTTGACCCCTGCGGAAATAAAGGACGATCCATGAGATCCAAAGGTCTCAGGGGACATGTCAAAAAATGTCTTTGCGTTTTCGAGCCGGGGTATGCCTGCATTGGGTTTTGCCACCAGGGGAATCGTTGCATGGGGCTTCATGGCGGCGATAAGGGGTATCATTCCTTCCGGGCCGGTCGAACAGTTGCAGCCTACTGCATCTGCGCCCAGTGATTGTAGGGTGATTAGCGCGGAGACAGGATCGGTTCCGTTGAGGGTGCGGCCCCCGTCTTCATAGGTCATGGTCACCATGCAGAAGAGATCGCTGACCTCCTTGACGGCAATCAGGGCTGCCCTTGCCTCCTGTATGTCCATCATGGTCTCTATAATAAAGAGATCAACCCCCCCCTGGATAAGACCTTTGACCTGGTCCTTGAATGCATCTACTGCCTCGTCAAACCCAAGGTCTCCAAAGGGCTCTATAAAACGTCCGGTGGGGCCGATATCCCCGGCGACAAGGGTGTTGTTATCCACGGACTGCCTTGCTAGAAGGGCAAGCTCGCGGTTTATTGACGTCACGTTTGTGGCCTTGTATTGCGAGAGCTTGAATATATTCGCACCAAAGGTGCAGGTAAAAATAACGTCAGCCCCTGCTTCGCAATAGTCATGGTGGATCGCCCGGATGGTCTTTTTTTCTTCCAGGCACCAGAGTTCCGGGCAGGCACCTGCGGGGATGCCCCTTTTCTGTATTTCCGTTCCACTGGCACCGTCAAGGATCATCACCCGTTTGTCTATGATATCAAGTATTTTTGTCTTTGCGTCCATATTCCACCTTTAGTCTTAGACTACCTGCCTTGTTTCAGAAAGGTCAGGTATTGGGACCTTATATTAATAATCTTTGTATATCCTGTCTTATCGCCATAATTTTACAGATTCGCGATTTTACAGATTCACAATCCCTGCAATAGCGGTCACGGATTTTTCAGGGACAAGGATAGATTCCTGAACTATATGCACACCGATACGATCCATGTCAAGAAGGTGGAAAAAGCCCTGCTGGTTATCCAGGGCCAGGTCTCCATACCCTGCGGAAAAGCGTCTTTTTGTAAGCCTCTTGTTTTTTCTGGACAGTTCGTGATTGTAGAAGGACATGATCCAGTCCAGTGCGGCATCCACGATCTCGCTGGCCGCAGCATCCAGAACAATCCCCCGGGTCATGTCTTTGCCTGACATTTCATCTTTGATCTCATCCATGATGTCGCTGCCCGCGGTTGCCCCCATGAGCAGGGTTTCTTTTGAATCGCCCAGCATCTTGAGAAGAGATGCACTTTTAAAGACCGTATTCCCCTCAAGCTCCAGGATATTGTCATGGGCCTTCAGGATCTTCAGGTTCAGGGCAGACCCCTTCAGCGTTATAATATCCATGGCTTCTTCTATATATGTCTGGATTATGGTCCCGGTTTGCTCAAGGATACGGGTTTTGCCCTTTCTGTAGCCCAGCCTGGTGTATATGGCCTTCTGAGGTATGGGTATGCGTATGGATTCAAAGATGGTCGGTATTATTGTCTGCATAAAAAAAATCTAGAGGCAACAAAGATGGATTGCAAGGAGTTTATATAAAAAAAGACAGGAACACCACCACAGTCATTCCCGTTCCCCTCCCGTCATTCCCGCGAAGGCGGGAATCCAGAAGGATGACATAATAGAAGACCTGGATCTTTTCGTCATTCCCGCGAAGGCGGGAATCCAGTGTTCCAGGTAATTCACGTTTCTGGACCCCAGCCATCGCCTGCCTGCTGCAGACAGGCGGGGGTGACGAGTCAGGGAGACATGGTTTTCATCCTTGGTTGTGAGTACACCAGGGTTGTGAGCGCACCAGCGCTCATGCAGGTTTATATGAAAAACCCTTGCATGTTGCCGAGAGATGCCCTTTTCTTCAGAGAAGGGCTTTGTGCCCCTACGGGTGTTATGCAGATACCGGTGTGTCGGCCAGCTGCTTTTCCATCTCTTCAAGGCCTTTCATGATCAGGTCTTCTGTGGAGCTTATGGTATTATTGAGCCATTCAGGCATAGCGCCCAGGACATCTTTTGCCTCTGAGATGCCCTGTTTGATTGCTTTTGACAGGGTGTTGAGCTGTTCTGGGGTTCCATCCCAGAGTGATTTTGCAAAGTCAATGATCCTGCCTGCGGTATTTTCAGAGCTCCAGTAGTCATTGTTATAGGATTGGTCGGCATAGCTGACGAATTCATGTTCGGTCTTTCTCTCCATTGCCTCGTATAGATAGTCGAGACTCATGGATGAACCATCCTTGAGGGTTATATCGACATGAAACGCTTCACTGTAATAGCTTGTCTTGTCACTCATGGTCGTGGTTTGCGCACGGTTATTGTTTCCGGCATTATTGAGTGATTGTTGAGCTTGCTGGTATGCCTTGAGTAACTGGGTTTCCATTCCCGCAATTTTCATACTCCACCTCCCTGTGGATATACTACGATTTATTCTCTATCGGACGATATCAGGATACCTTTAGTGATTTTGTAACCGTTCACGGAACGTTGAAATTGGAACGTTGGCCTTTATGCTTTTGTACTGTTGACGAACGCATTCAATTTTGGCCCGGGTTTTTCAACTATTGCTTTGTACTCTATTCTCCCCAATTTCCAATTTCCAATTTCCAATTTCAAGCCGTGAACGGCTAAACATCCAGATCGTAAACTCGTTTCATTTCTCCCCAATTTCTAATTTCCAATTTCCAATTTCAAACCGTGAACGGTTACGTGATTT
>JAYEKR010000114.1:0-3916 GCA_034661115.1 Thermodesulfobacteriota bacterium
GTGGAAATTGGAACGTTGGCCTTTATGCTTTTGTACTCGGGAGTATACCGACCATAGCCTTCCGCTATATTGCGGCTATGCTGTCGGAAGATCGTATTATCTGATAGCCCACAGTGTTCTGAATCTTTTTGTTCCCTTTATCAAAATCGTGCCAGACCATATCTGATAACGCTTCTGCCAGTTTATACACATCCAGCTCGTAAACTCGTTTCATTTCTCCCCAATTTCTAATTTCCAATTTCTAATTTCAAGCCGTGAACGGCTACGAAAATGCGAAGACATGAACAAACAGGCCTTCCACTTGGCAGCGGGATTTTTGTGGAGAACCTGGAGAATACACTTGGTCGCATTCTGAAACCGAAAAAAGCAGGCAGAAAACCAGAGAGCAAGCAGAATTAGGTATGGTATCCCTTGATCAGGTCAGCTCTGAGAGGAAGGCAGAGGGGATCTGGTAATGTTCCCGGCCATAGAGCGCACGGACGTGAGCCCATGAAAGCATGACACGGATCTTGGCGCGGGTGATGCCCACGTAGAGGAGCCTGCGCTCCTCCTCGATGCCTGTGTCTTCACCCAGGGATCTTGAATGCGGGAGCAGGCCCTCTTCAAGGCCCATTATAAAGACATGTTCGAATTCCAGGCCCTTTGACATGTGCAGGGTCATCACGGTGACCGTGTCCTCCCCTGTGTTTTCGTCGGTTGGATTCATCAGGGCCTTTTGTTCCAGGTATGCGCCCAGGTCATTGTCGTCCCTTGCGCTTGCTGCGAGTTCATGTATGTTCGTGATGCGGTCCTGTCCGTCGATCTCTGTCTTTAATACGGTTTTGAGGCCGCTTTTTTCCAGGGTTTCCAGGAGGAGATCGCCCACATTCAGCACCCTTGAAAGGTCTTTGAGTTCATGCATTACCTGGATGAATTCTTGAATCCCTGCTGCGGTCCGGCCTTTGATTTCTCCTTTTTCAATGGCAACTCCAAGCGCATCAAAAGTGGAAAGGCCTTGTTTTCGGGCAAATGCCTGCAGCCTGGCAAGGGTCTTTATGCCGATACCCCTTGCAGGTATATTGATGATGCGGCCCAATGCCTCTTCATCCCTCGGGTTATAGAGGATCCTCAGGTATGACAGGACATCCCTTATCTCCCTTCGTTCATAAAAACGCATGCCCCCGTATACCTGGTAGGGGATGTCGCGGTACACAAAGGTCTCCTCTATCTGCCTTGAGAGTGCATTGATGCGGTAGAACACGCCGATCTGGGAGGGGCTGACACCTTCGGAGATCAGGCGCTCTATTGTATATGCCACCCCTGCCGCTTCATCAGAGTCATCCCGGAACTCCTCGACGATCACATCCTTTTCCCCCTTGCGGTTGGATCTCAGGCGTTTTGGCGCACGCTGTGTATTGTTTGAGATAAGGCAGGATGCCGCATCGAGGATGCCGATGGTGGAGCGGTAGTTCTGTTCCAGGACAATGCTCTGTGCCTGTGGAAAGTCTTCTTTGAATCTCAGGATATTCCTTATATCTGCGCCCCTCCATACGTAGATGGACTGGTCATCGTCACCCACCACGCAGAGATTGTTGTCCGGCCCCACCAGCCCCATGAGCATGGTGTACTGGGCCGGGTTTGTGTCCTGGTATTCGTCCACCAGGATGTATTTGAAACGCCGATGATATTTTTCTGCTATATCCGGGTGGTCTGCCATGATCAGTCCCGGATAATAGAGCAGGTCGCCAAAATCAAAGACACCGCTTTGTGCCTTTCTTTTCGTGTAGAGATCGAGCACCTCTTCAGGGTCAAAGGGCAGGTCAAAGGAGAGCTCATCATAGGGCGCCAAAGTGTCCTTTGACATATTGGCGATCCATGCAAGGGTGGAATCCATGCCCCGTTCCTTTTTTATATTGAGTTCCTTGGTGCATTTACCCATGAGCGATTTCTGGTCTGCCGCGCCATAGATGACAAAGGACCTGGGAAAATCAATGAGTTTGGCCTCCTTGCGCAAAAACCATGCCCCGAAGGCGTGAAAGGTCCCGGCCCAGACATTGGCGTGGGCGATCCCCAGCATCCCTTCGATCCGGTTCTTTAATTCAGCAGCAGCCTTGTTGGTAAAGGTGAGGCAGAGGATCTCTGAGGGGTCCACGCCCTGCGAGATCATGTGCGCCACACGGTGCACGATCACCCTTGTCTTGCCCGAGCCTGCGCCGGCAAAGATCAGCAGGGGCCCGGATATATGCCGGACCGCTTTTTGTTGTTCAGGATTCAATCCCTCGAAGATCTTGCTCATATTATCTTGTCTCCCTCGCTAAAGGGCTTTCTTATAAGTTCGCCCTTGAGCGGTGTAAATGTGGTCTCCATCTCGAATATCTCATTGGGGCGGATCTTTTTCAATCCATGCTCACCTGAAAACGCGTTTTCAAGGGGAAAACACCTTTTCTCCCCGCTGGAGGAAAGCCATTCCATCTCCATGCCCTCGATCAGGGGGTTTCTGGCCTCGAACACGGTCCTTGATGCGTTTTTTCCAATGACCTTTGCCGCCAGGTGATGGGTGTGGTGGTATCCGCCATACCCATGGTTCACGCCCTCTATGCCCGGTTTGTGGTCAAAAAACCCGGTGAATAGGCCCCGGTTGCTCACCTTTGAGACCTCCTGTATCCATGCATCCTGGATCCTGAATCCAGGGCCCTGATCTTTCCATGCATCCACACACTGCCTGTATGCAGACACAATGGTCGCTATATAGAGGGGAGTCTTGTTTCTGCCCTCGATTTTGATGCCCGCAAGCCCGAGGCCGAGCACCCGGTCCATGACAGGCATCAAAGACAGGTCCTTTGAATTGTATAAAAAGGTATGTCCATTGTCCTCTACAATGGGCATGTATTCACCATGTTTAGTGCGTTCAACCAGGGCATAATCCCACCTGCACGGCTGTGAGCACTGGCCCTGGTTTGCATCCCGTGCAGTGAGGTAGTTGCTGATAAGGCAGCGCCCGGAAATGGAGATGCACACACTGCCATGGACAAAGAGTTCCAGCTCCATGGAGGTATTGTCCCTTATATGTTGTATCTGCTCGCATGAGAGCTCTCGGGCCAGGATGACGCGGTCTATGCCCATCTCCTGCCATGCCTGTATCGACTCTGTATTGAGGGTATTGGCCTGTGTACTCAGGTGGATTGCAATGGACGGTGCTCGTTTTTTCACCATTTTCAGCACCCCGGGGTCAGAGACGATAATTGCATCTGTGCCCGTATTCTCGGCCTCTTCTATGATCAAGGCGATCTCTTCGAGCTGATCATCTGTTGGATAGGTATTGAGCGTGAGATACACCATGACACCTCGGGCATGGGCATATGTCACCGCATCCCGGAGCCCTTCCAGTGTGAAGTTTTTTGCCCCGGCCCTGAGGCTGGTCTGTCCCTGTATTCCCAGGTATACGGCATCCGCCCCATAGAGGCATGCCGTCTCAAGGGCCTCCATACTGCCGGCCGGAGCAAGGATCTCTGGAATCTTCATGCCCGCTGATATAACCCGTCATATGTATATGGACAAGGTAAAAAAACAACCGTCCGTGGGACAATTGTTTTTGGAAACTGGAAACTGGAAAGTAGAGTGTGGAGATTAGGAATGGTGGAGAGACGATAAATCTGGCCCGGATGTAGATGTGTTTTATATGAAAAAAGACAGGAATACCACCACAGTCATTCCCGCCTGTCTGCGTGTCTGCCTGTGCGTGTCCGCACGCAGACAGGCGACGCACAGGCAGGCTCCCCTCTTGTCATTCCCGCTCCCCTCTTGTCATTCCTGCTCCCCTCTTGTCATTCCCGCCTGCCTGCTGCAGGCAGGCGAAGGCGGGAATCCAGGTTTTTCAGCCGGCGCTACGTTTCTGGATTCCTGCTTTTGCAGGAAGGTATCACATGGGGTTCAATAC
>JAYEKR010000115.1:0-3815 GCA_034661115.1 Thermodesulfobacteriota bacterium
AAATCCATTGCCCGGGAAGTAGGTATGCCCGTGATCCTGAAATCCCTTTATGGCGGTGGAGGCAGGGGCATGAAGATCGCCCATACCGAGGATCAGATCGAGATGCGGTTTAATAATGCCCAAAGCGAGGCTATGGTTGCCTTTGGCAGGGGAGAAGTATACGTGGAACATTATATCCTCTCTCCGAAGCATCTTGAAATACAGTGTATTTGTGACAGATGGGGGAATATCCGGATACTTGGAGACAGGGAATGCTCCATACAGAGAAGACACCAGAAGATTATTGAGGAGGCACCCGCCTCCAATATCGATCCGATACTCAGGGCCAGACTGGGGGAATGGACCAGAAAGATTATGTCCTCTATCGAATTCAGGGGGCTTGGAACTGCGGAATTTCTCATGGATGAGAAGGGAGAGATCTTTTTTCTGGAGATCAACGGCCGGCTTCAGGTGGAGCATCCGGTCACGGAGATGGTAACAGGCATTGACCTGGTAAGGCAGCAGTTTATGGTTGCGGCAGGGGAACGCATAAAGACAGGCTCAGCCAAGGTTGCGGGGCATGCCATTGAGTGCCGGATCAATGCAGAAGACCCTCACCGAAATTTTATGCCTACCACAGGCAGGGTCGTTAAACTGCGGCTTCCGTCCGGTCCCGGGGCACGGGTGGACACGCATCTTTTTCCCGGATGTGTGGTCAGCCCTTTTTATGACCCTTTGCTCGCCAAGCTTATTGCCCATGATTCCACAAGGAGCAGAGCAATCCAGCGGATATCAAGGATGCTTCATGAGACGCGGATACAGGGCCTGACAACGAACAGGGAACTTTTAAAAACCCTGCTTGAAAACCAGACCTTTATCGAGGGAAACAGCCATACTGCCCTTGTAAAACAGATCCTCAAACAATAGTCATCCCGTATTTATATGAAAAAAAGGTCAAGAAAAAGAGACTTAACCACGAATGAACACGAATAGACACGAATAGACACGAAAGATATCTCGCTATCCTTTGCCCTTATCTGTGTAAATCTGTGTAATCGGCGGCGAATGTCTTTTTTATCTTTGGTTGTGAGCGCAGAAGTGCTCATGCGGGTTTATATAGACCAGCATGAGCTGGGCTCACAACGAAGGGATGAAGAAAGGGCCTCACCGCAGGGACGCGAAGTGGACAAAGGGCCTCGATACATTGAGGGGTACAAATTTTCGACTCATTTTGACCCCTCAGGGTTCCCCTTCCCCTGACAATGGCGTATCACCTGCGCAGGCATAGAATTGAGCTGTTTTGGGCAACAGCAGAAGGATTGTTGCCAGGGCAAAAAATACACTCGTACCGAGCTGTATGTATACCAGGGTATGGGACGGCATTGTCCAGGTTGCTGCCAGGGTTGATACAATCATCAGCACATTGACCACCACACAGAAAACCCTTGTCCATGTCCTCAATGATAAGACGGCCACACAGCATACCAGGGCAAGGGTGATGTAAAAAAAAGAGATCGTCGAGGAAAATGGTGCCTTTGTCTGGAGACATAAGATCAATGTTCCACCTTCAAGGTTCAGTGCACGCTTATGACCACCTTAACCGCCTCGTCACTTCATGTCATCTGCTAATCCGATAATAAAACGCCCTGCCTGAAAAATCGACTATCCCCGGGTCAAGGGTCGGTACTTGATGCGGTGGGGCTGATCCGCGGCCCGGCCGAGACGTCTTTTGCGGTCGGCCTCGTAATCCGAATAGTTGCCTTCGAACCATACCACGGCGCTGTCGCCTTCAAAGGCCAGGATATGGGTGGCAAGGCGATCAAGAAACCAGCGGTCATGGCTGATGATTACGGCACAGCCCTGAAAATGTTCAAGTGCCTCTTCCAGGGCACGCATGGTATTCACATCCAGGTCATTGGTGGGCTCGTCCAAAAGCAGGACATTGGCCTGTTCTTTGAGCATGCAGGCCAGGTGTACGCGGTTACGCTCACCGCCGGAGATCATGGACACCTTTTTCTGCTGGTCTGTGCCGGAAAAATTGAACCGTGCCACATATGCCCGTGAGTTGACCTCTGTATTGCCCAGCTTTATTATATCGCGACCATCGGAAATCACCTCCCAGATGGTCTTGTCTTTGTCAAGGGTGTCGCGCTCCTGGTCCACATAGGCAAGCTTGACCGAGTCCCCGAGCCGTATGGAACCCTTATCCGTGTCCTCCCTGCCAGTAATCATCCTGAACAGGGAGGTCTTGCCTGCACCATTCGGACCGATCACACCCACAATGCCACCTGCGGGCAGGTCAAATGTCATGTTTTCGAACAACAGACGTCCGTCATAGCCCTTGCTCACGTCATCGGCCTGGATAACGGATTTACCCAGGCGGTCTCCGGGCGGGATATAGATCTCGAGATCTCTGGCCTGGGTTTCATATTCCTGGTCCATGCGTGTATTATAGGCCTTTATACGCGCCTTTGACTTGGCCTGTCTGCCCTTTGGAGACATGTGAATCCATTCCAGCTCGTGTTTCAGGGTCTTCTGGCGTTCGGTCTCGGCCTTTTCTTCATGCTGGAGCCTCAGTTGTTTTTGCTCCAGCCAGGAGGAATAGTTGCCCTTCCATGGAATACCGTGCCCCCGGTCGAGCTCCAGGATCCAGACCGCTACATTATCCAGAAAATACCGGTCATGCGTAACCGC
Source organism: Thermodesulfobacteriota bacterium (assembly GCA_034661115.1). GTDB lineage: Bacteria > Desulfobacterota > Desulfomonilia > UBA1062 > UBA1062 > JAYEKR01. The sequence goes on from JAYEKR010000115.1 coordinate 2,674, forward strand.
GATTATCGTGCCTTCGTATTGCTGCAGGTGATGTTCAAGCCATGCCACGGTTTCAGCATCCAGGTGGTTTGTGGGCTCATCCAGCAGCAGGATATCCGGTTTCTGCAGCAGCAGCCGGCACAGGGCCACGCGCCGTTTCTCCCCCCCTGAAAGCACATGGATAGGGGTATCTTCCGGGGGACAGCGCAAGGCATCCATGGCCATATCAAGGCGCGCATCGATATCCCAGGCATCGAGATGATCGATCTTCTCCTGCAGCTCGCCCTGACGTTCCATGAGTTGATTCATCTCGTCGTCAGACATGGGGTCAGCGAATCTCTCGCTGATGGCATTGTATTCCCGCACGATATCAACCGTTTCCTGCACGCCCTCTTCCACCACGGATTTCACGGTCTTGTCCTTGTCAAGCACGGGTTCCTGTTCCAGGAAACCTATGGTATAACCAGGTGAAACAGAGGCCTTTCCGTCATATTCATGATCCACGCCCGCCATAATACGCAGGAGCGAACTCTTTCCAGAACCGTTCAATCCCAAGACACCGATCTTGGCGCCATAAAAATAAGAAAGGGAAATATCCTTTAATACAGGCTTGTTCCTGTAGTATTTATTCACCCTCATCATGGAATAGATGATCTTTTCTGCTTCATTACCCATAAATCAACCTCGCAAGATATGTAAAAATATTGGAATCAGGACATGATTCTCCTCTCGGATACCGCATTGTGGGCAGACCTGTCAACCGGGGTGAAACCATTTTTGATTGACGATTATTCCTTTTGTACCCACTCAATATATCGGGGTAAGACCCTTGCGGGCCTTCCCTCCCAAATCACCGATCCTTCCCAAAACGCTTAAAAAGGCTGCCTGAAACCAACAGTATTTCTGTGTCCTTTGAAATACAAAGTCCCTACAAAACCAACCAGTTATCCAGCCTGTCTGTAACTATCTTTTTTCATATGAACCCGCATGAGCTACGCTCACAACCAGGGACGGGAAAAAAGCCTCACCGCTGAGGAGCAGAGGACGCGGAGTTAGAATCCTATATAATATCACAAAGATAACCGTCACCCGCGCCTGCCTGCTGCAGGCAGGCCTGCGAAGTGCGTCGCACGCAGACAGGCGAAAGCGGGGGTCCAGAAACG
>JAYEKR010000116.1:0-14584 GCA_034661115.1 Thermodesulfobacteriota bacterium
CTCTGGTTGCTTCACGGATCTCTTCGGTAGAGACGGTCGGTGTCCCTGTGCTCACGGACCAGGTGGATATAGCCAATACACGCATCCGTTTTGAATCAGGGTGCATAGCCAATATCACGGCCAGCCGGGTCAGTGCGGATGTCATGCGCAAAATACGTATCTTTCAAAACAATGCATACATATCCATTGATTTTTCCGGACACAGCGTGGATGTATATACCTTGAGCCAGGACCACAGGATTCAGCATGCCGGTCACCACATTTCCGAGTCAGATGCCCTGGCCGCAGAGATCCGGTCCTTTATAGACGCCCTTACCGGTTCGGGAAATATCATTGTGGATGGAAAGGCGGGTTTGAGGGCCATGGAGGTAGCCTTTATGATAAAGGATGCAATGATAAACCCATGACGCGCATAATGATGGTTGCTGGGGAGGCGAGTGCAGATCGTCATGCCTCCAGGGTGATACGGGAATTGAACCTGCGCTTTGACCGGCCTGAGATTTTCGGTATGGGTGGACCCATGATGGAGGCCGAGGGCATGGAGTGCATCTATAAGATAAATGACCTCTCGGTAATGGGGTTCAGTGATGTCTTTTCTCGACTGAAAAAAATATTCCGGGTGTATACCGGGGTCAAGGGCCTTATCTCTGAGAGAAAACCGGATATACTGATCCCTGTGGACCTGCCTGATTTCAATATGGGTATAGCAAAGAGGGCAAAGGCATGCGGGGTTAAGGTCCTTTATTATATTGCGCCCCAGGCCTGGGCCTGGAGACGCTACCGTGCAAAGACCCTTTCCCGGATCACGGATGGCCTGGCTGTGATCTTTCCCTTTGAACAGGCATTTTTTTCATCACGCGGGGTGAATGCCCGCTATGTGGGGCATCCGCTTCTGGAGGACAACCCTGCGATTATGAATGCGCGATGGCCGGTAGAACGCATTATGATGCTGCCTGGCAGCAGGGACCACGAGATTATTCGCATGCTGCCTGTTATGCTCAAGGCCCGTGAGATCATGGATGCCGTGTATCCCGGGAGACAATGGTTTTTGCCCCTGGCCCCGGGCATTGACAAAGAGCAGATCCGAAGTATGCCGGGGATTCAGGGTATCACCCTGACCGCATCCATGGTCCAGGCGGATCTTGCCATGGTGAAATCCGGGACAGCCTCCTTTGAGGCATCCATGTACGGAATACCCGAGGTCATATGCTATGCAACCTCGCCCATGAACTATTACCTTGCAAGGTTTTTTGTCCGCATGGAATATATAGGCATGCCGAATATTGTGGCAAAAAAGCAGATTGCACCGGAGTTGATACAGGGAGATCTTACACCCCAAGGGCTTGCAAAGGCAATGATGGGATATATGGATGATGTCTCTCAATACCAGGATGTACGCAGGGCCTTTGGTGCATTGAGGGCAGGTATGGGCACAAAAAAAGCATCATACGAGGTGGCAGAATGGGCCGGGACAATCCTGTAGGCACGGCAGACAATATGGCGACCTACCGGCGCATGCTGGTTTATCTCAGGCCGTACTGGAAGAAACTTGTCATTGCCATGGTCCTGATGATCATTGTCTCGGCCGCGTCCGGGGGCATTGCCTTTATGGTAAAGCCCGTTATGGATGATATCTTTATTGCAAAGAATATAACCATGCTGCATCTGCTGCCCTTTGTCATCATATCCATTTTTTTTATACGATCTCTCTCAGACTACGGCAGGTATTATCTCATGGCGGATGTGGGCCAGAGGATCATCATGGATATCAGGGATGAACTCTATGCACATGTGCAGAATCTGTCCATGCCGTTTTTTGCATGTACACCCACAGGTATTGTCATTTCCCGCATAACCAATGATGTATCCCTGGTGCAGGCATCTGTAACAAGCGCTGTCACGGGCCTTGCACGTGAGGCATGCACTATGGTCGGCCTTTTGGTGGTGGTGTTTTACCGGGACTGGCAGATGGCCCTTATGGCCATGGTTGTCTTCCCTGTGGTGGCCTATCCCATCAATATTTTCGGCAAACGCCTGAAACATTATTCCACCAAGGGGATGAAGGTAATGGGCGATATCATGAGTATCCTGGATGAGAGTATCTCCAATATACGTATTGTAAAGGCCTACAATATGGAGGAGTACGAAAAAAAACGTTTTGGCACGGAAAACCGGAGATATTTTCGCAACTGGATGAGACGCCTTTCCATACGCGCCGTATCCACACCTCTCATGCAGTTCATCGGCGGGATCTCCACCGCCTTTATCCTCTGGTACGGCGGAATGAAGGTGATCGACGGTACATCTACCCCTGGCAACTTTTTTTCATTTATGACAGCGCTTTTTATGCTCTATGCCCCCATACGCAAGTTCAATGAGCTCAATATCGTGGTGCAGGAGGGGATTGCAGCGGCCACACGGATTTTTGATATGATGGACACCCGGATTGAGATCACGGATTCCCCTGGTGCAGTGGAACTCGTGGAGACACAGGGTGACCTGAAATACCGGGATGTATGCTTTAGGTACGGGGATGATAAATACGCAGTTGAGGATATCAGTTTTCATGTAGAGAGCGGCCAACAGGTTGCCTTGGTTGGTGAGTCAGGCGCGGGAAAGACCACCATTGTGAACCTGCTGCCCAGGCTTTTTGATGCAACACAGGGCGAGATACTCGTGGACCAAAGGAATATCCGGGGTTTTACCATCTCCTCGCTGCGGGACAAGATTGCGATTGTCTCCCAGGAAATGGTTCTCTTTGATGACTCCATTGCCGCGAACATCGCCTATGGTCTCAAACACGCATCCACAGAAGATATTATAAGGGCCGCAAAGAGGGCCAATGCGCATGGGTTTATCATGGAGAAACCGGATGGATACGATACAAGGGTGGGGGAAGCCGGTACCAGGCTCTCCGGAGGCCAGAAACAGCGCATATGCATCGCCAGGGCCATTATCAAAGATGCACCAATCCTTATTCTGGACGAGGCCACCTCATCCCTGGACACAAAGGCAGAAAGAGAGGTCCACAAGGCCATGGATTCCCTTATGGCGAATCGTACCACCCTTATTATCGCGCATCGTCTCTCCACTATCGTGAATGCAGACAAGATCATTGTCTTGAAACAGGGCAGAATCGTGGAACAGGGGGCACACAGGGATCTTCTTGAACTCGACGGCCACTATGCAAGCCTCTACAGGCTCCAGTTCGGCAAATGACAATGGGTTTTTTGTCCGGCATCTACCAGGGTATTATCCGGGTGCGAAATTCGCTGTATGACAGGGGGGTGTTTAAGGCATACCTGGCGCCCTGCCTGGTGATCAGTGTCGGCAATATCGAGACCGGCGGCACGGGTAAGACTCCCCTTATCCTGGAACTGGCGCATGCACTTGAAAAACGGGACTATAACACGGCCATCGTGACACGCGGGTACAAGGGCCGCATCCGAGGAGTGCATTTGGTCAGTCCGAATGACAGCCCGGCAGAGGTTGGAGATGAGGCCGTGATGATGGCGCGATCCACAACAATCCCCATTATTAAATCCCCTGACCGGCTTAAGGGGGCATTGTATGCAAGCCGACAATTCGGGTGTGATATCTGCCTGCTGGATGACGGTTTTCAACACCGTCGTATCTTCCGTGACCTGGATATTGTTTTGGTCTCATCACAAATATGCAATAAAAAAATGCTGCCGGCTGGAGACCTGAGGGAGCCGGAAGACGCCCTGAAAAGGGCGGATATTATTGTACATACAAAGGCAAATACCTCTGGTGAGATATTTGCCAGGATGATTCCATCAGAACTTAAGACAGTGGGATCAGGGGCACAGACGTTTTCTTGTCTCGATGGTGCTTCGGTCCTGGCCTTTTGCGCTGTTGCAAGGCCATTGGTGTTTTTTGACTCCTTGCGTGCAATGGGTGCTGAGGTGGATACCATGGCCTTTTCCGACCACCATGCCTATACACCCCGGGATATCCGGCGTATAAAGAAGAGGGCAGAGAAAAAGGACTGGATCATCACCACAGATAAGGACATGGTAAAGATACGTCCCGAGTGGACAGACAATAAATGGCTCTGTCTGGGTGTCAGGATGGAGATCCAGGGGATAGAGAACATTATCCAAAGAATAGAGGCGATTGCCCATGACAGGCGTATTTCTAGACAGGGATGACACCATCATAAAAAATCACCCCTATTTGAGCGATCCTCAAGGGGTGGAGCTGCTCCCCAAGGCAGCCAGGGGAATCGCCCTCCTCAACGAGGCAGGCCTTCCTGTTATCATGGTAACAAACCAGTCCGGCATTGCACGGGGTCTTCTGGATGAAAAGATCCTTCACCTCATCCATGAACGCCTTGATTGCCTGCTTAGGCAGCAAGGTGCGCATATCGACGGCATTTATTACTGTCCCCACCATCCAGAGGCTGTTTTAGAGAGATACAAAAAGCGATGCATCTGCCGAAAACCCGCCACGGGCATGTTATTAAAGGCAGCCTCTGATTTTGGGCTGAATCTTGACAGATCCTATATGGCCGGGGACAAGGCACTAGACATAGAGACCATACACAGGGCAGGAGGTAAGGGTGTCCTTGTCTCAAGGCATAAGACAAGGGGAAAAGACGCCCATGCAGACCATGTCTCAGAAGATCTGATGGATGCAGCCTGGTGGATACTGGGGGATCGTTTATAAGGGAAGATGAAACCATGGCCCGGGATATTTTTTTACTTGATAAGAAAACGCTATATGTAATATCTGTTATACAGGGTTTATAAATGGGACTGAATTAAAAGGAGAGAATATATGGATAAGAAACAGGTCTATCTGTTCGGCGGCAAGGGGACCAGGGCGGAAGGAAACGCCGGGATGAAAAATATTCTTGGCGGAAAGGGTTCAAACCTGGCGGAGATGAGCAATCTTGGTATTCCGGTTCCACCGGGATTTACCATAACAACCGAGGTATGTATCCAGTATTATAAAACGAACGGTCTTACAAAGGATGTAAAGACCCAGGTCAGGGATGCAATCCGCAAGGTGGAGAATACCATGGGGCTCGGTTTCGGGGATTTTGAGTCGCCCCTGCTGTTTTCTGTCCGTTCCGGTGCAAGGGCATCCATGCCCGGTATGATGGACACGGTATTAAACCTCGGCCTTAATGATGAGAGTGTCTTCGGACTGGTCAAGCTCAGTGGAAACGAGAGGTTTGCCTATGACTGCTATCGCCGTTTTGTACAGATGTATTTTGATGTGGTGATGGGAGGGGACAGCCAAGCCCTGGAAGATGAACTGGACAGTATGAAAAAGGCAAAAGGGATCAAGCTCGACACCGGGCTTGACGCCGATGACCTCAAAAAGCTGGTCGGGATCTTCAAGGACAAGGTAAAAGAGCTGACCGGTCAGGCCATACCTGATGATCCCATGGAGCAGTTGTGGGGCGCTATTAATGCGGTATTTGGTTCCTGGAATACACCGAGGGCGATTGCATACAGAAAGCTCAACAATATCCCGGATGACTGGGGTACGGCCGTAAATGTTCAGACCATGGTGTTCGGCAATATGGGTGACAGCTCCGCTACGGGCGTGGCCTTTACCCGCGACCCTGCCACAGGAGAGAATATCTTTTTCGGTGAATATCTCATCAATGCCCAGGGAGAGGATGTGGTGGCGGGGATTAGAACCCCCCTGTCAATCAATATAAAGGGCAAGAGGGGAACGGAAGAATCCATGGAAGAGACCCTTCCTGACCAGTACAAACAGCTCGAAGAGATATACCTTACCCTCGAGAAACATTACAGGGATATGCAGGATATGGAATTTACTGTCCAGGAAGGGGTTCTCTGGCTTCTGCAGACCAGGAATGGAAAACGTACTGCAGCGGCGGCGGTCAGCATTGCCGTGGATATGGTGGATGAAGGGCTCATTACCAGAGAAGAGGCCATATTGAGGGTTGAGCCGGAGCAGATAGATATGCTCCTTCACCCCATGATCGACCCCAAGGCCAAAAAAGAGATTATTGGCAAGGGCCTCCCGGCCTCCCCTGGTGCGGGTGTCGGCCGTGTGGTCATGTCTGCGGAAAAGGCCCAGGAAGAGACCGAAAAGGGCAAAAGAGTGATCCTTGTGCGGCAGGAGACATCCCCTGAGGATATCCAGGGTATGCATGTATCTCAGGGCATACTTACAGCCAGAGGAGGCATGACCTCTCATGCAGCGGTTGTGGCCAGGGGTATGGGCCGGTGCTGCGTGGCCGGATGCCATGACCTGGTGGTGAATTATGCGGCAAAGTCAATCACCCTTGGTGTCAAGGAGATCAAAGAGGGCGATTACCTGACCCTGGATGGATCCACAGGGGAAATTATCCTGGGGGAATGTGCAACCGTAATCCCCTCCATGTCAGGGGCCTTTGGGCGTCTCATGGAATGGGCGGACGAGATCCGCACCCTTGACGTGAGGACCAATGCGGATACACCGGAGGATGCAAAGACAGCCAGGGGATTCGGTGCGCAGGGCATAGGGTTGTGCCGGACAGAACACATGTTTTTCGGGGGTAACCGTATCCTGGCTGTGCGTGAGATGATCCTGGCGGAAAACGAAGAGGGGAGAAGGACAGCCCTTGACAAGATCAAACCCATGCAGAAGTTGGATTTTAAAGGCATTTTTAAGGAAATGGATGCCTTGCCCGTAACCATTCGACTCCTGGATCCGCCCCTGCATGAGTTTTTGCCTCATACAGAAAAAGAGCTCAAGGAGGTCGCCGACAGTCTGAAGACCTCGCTGGACGAGGTGAAGGCCAAGCAGGAAAGTCTGCATGAGGCGAATCCCATGCTTGGACACCGCGGCTGCCGTCTTGGTATCGTCTTTCCAGAGATATATGAGATGCAGGTGAGGGCCATTATGGAGGCCGCCTGCGAGTCAAAAAAAGACGGCGTGGCAGTGATGCCGGAGATCATGATTCCCCTTGTGGCCCATGTGAAGGAGCTGGAGATCCTGAGAAAGATGACCGTGACAGTGGCGGATGAAGTCATTGCTGCTTATGGTGTACAGGTGAAATATATGGTCGGAACCATGATAGAGCTTCCCAGGGCGGCCCTGACCGCGGATGAGATTGCGGCCCAGGCCGATTTTTTCTCCTTTGGGACCAATGACCTGACCCAGACCACCTTTGGCCTGTCAAGGGACGATGCGGGTAAATTCCTGCCTGATTATGTGGACAAGAAGATCTTGCCCAGGGACCCCTTTGTGGCACTGGACCAGTCAGGTGTGGGGCAGTTGGTGAAGATCGGCGTGGAAAAGGGCAGATCGACCAGGAAAAACCTCAAGGTAGGTATATGCGGAGAGCATGGAGGGGAACCCTCATCCATTGATTTTTGTCACAAGACAGGGCTGAACTATGTGAGTTGCTCGCCCTACCGTGTCCCGGTGGCACGCATGGCCGCTGCCCATGCAGCATTGAATAAACAGAAGTGATAATAGCCTTTGAGGGCGGAGAGGGGGTCGGTAAGACATCGCATGCCGACTCTCTCTGTTCTTTTTTTTCAGAGAGATCCATTCCCCATATACACCTGAGGGAACCTGGAGGTTCCTTGATCTCAGAGGAGATAAGGTCGCTTTTTCTCAAAGACCGGCTGGATCTCATTACCGAGCTGCTCCTTGTCCTTGCCTCGCGGCGTCAGAATATCACACGGCTTATCATGCCGGCCATTGAAGGGGGAAAGGTCGTTGTGATTGACCGTTTTTTTGACTCGACTTTGGTCTACCAGGGTATGGTGGGGGGTATGGGTGTTGAAACCGTCCGGAAGATGATGGAACTTTCCGATACCCTTATGAGACCGGATATCACCATTATCCTTGACCTGGATACAGCAGAGGCCCTTGGCCGGAAAGGACCGGAGAAAAATCGTTTTGATCACATGGGGATGGAATATCACCAGGAGATAAGGAAAGGGTTTTTGTCCCTGGCCCCTTTGCCCGGACATTATATTATTGACGCATCAAGGGACCAGGCAGTGGTGAATGATGATATTGTCTCAGTATTGGAAGATTGCGGTGTCTTGTCTGGTCTTTAATCTTTCCGTAGCCGTGAACGGCTACACATCCAGCTCGTAAACTCGTTTCATTTCTCCACAATTTCTAGTTTCTAATTTCCAATTTCAAGCCGTGAACGGCTACAATTGAATGCGTTTGTTAACAGTACAAAAGCATAAAGGCCAACGTTCCACATTCAACTTTCCGTGAACGGTTACAAAAAAACTTACGGTGAGGTGTTATATCTTAAACTCAAAGCGATTATTGCCCGTGAACGGTTACATCTTTCCCTTGTTCGCGGATAAACTGGCCGCTTTTGCCTCCGCTTTTTTCACAAAGGCAGATTTCCCCGATCACCATGGATCGGTCTATGGCCTTGGTCATGTCATAGATGGTGATGAGTGCGATGGCCACGGCATGAATAGCCTCCATCTCCACCCCGGTTTTTCCTGACACCCTCACCTCTGCCTGCACCTGTATGCATGCATTCCCTTTTTCAGGGAAAAATTCAATGCTTATCTGGTCGATGGGAAGGGGGTGGCAAAGAGGAATAGTGCTGGATGTATTCTTTGCGGCCATTATGGCCGCTACCTTTGAGGTCGCCAGGACATTGCCCTTTTTGACCCTGTCTGACATGATAGCGTCAAAGGCATCCCGTGACATCCAGATGGTGCCCTGTGCCTTGGCGATGCGCAGGCTGATATCCTTGCCTCCTACATCCACCATGACAACGTTTCCGTTTTCATCAAGGTGGGTGAGCCCCATAACCTAGTCCTCTTTGGTGGCCTTTGTTTTGGCAGGGCCCTTATCCGCTGGTTTTGCGGCAGCTGTCTTTTCTTTTGTGCCACTGGTCTCCGGAGGACTATTCTTTTTGCTGTAATCCGTGAGATACCATCCGGATCCCTTGAGGTGAAAAGATGAGTGTGACACGAGTTTTTTTAGCTCTCCATTGCACCTTGGGCATTGTGTGAGCGGTGAATCACTGAATTTTTGGAGTTGTTCAAATTCATAGTTACATTTCTGACATTTATATTCATAGATAGGCATTTATATTATCTCCCTGGTCTGTCAGGATCATTCTGTTATCTTTGTATAGTGGCACAGGCATAACTTTGTCAAGCAGGGTGAGCACATTTTTTTTGCCTGAGACCGGATATTTTGTCATAAGCAACCTGGTAAGGACGTCAACAAAGATTTCTTCGTTGTATTCCACGTGATTAAAATCCGCGCGCCCGGCGTCGATGCCCTGCATATGGAGTATCTCATGGGTCAGTATGAAGGTTATAAGAGTTTGGAGGTTCACTTCGTGGTTACGAGAAATGAAATCAAGGACCTCTTTGTCCTGGATATATATCCGGTAAAAGGAGGGCCTGGCGTTTACCCTGTCGTCTATACGCATGAGCCTGGCAAAGACACCCTCCTGCTGGTGTTCCATGCCGGATTCCTCTGAGGTCATGATATCATAGATCCCGGTTGCAACAAAGCTGGTGCCCTTGCCGACAATGTATTCTGCAATCTCTGAGCAATACCTGAGTATATTCCGGTCCACTGTATTCCGGGTCATAGGGTTATGATAAGCACGATTCATACAAAAGGCAAGACCTGACCAAAACCTTTATGACCTGAGGAACAGGGTTACAGCTGCCTGTCCACGGCCTGTGCTATTCGACCCAGTTTTTTCATGAGCTCTTTGAACCGGGCGGGTGTCAGGGACTGTGGGCCGTCGGACAGTGCCTTTTCAGGTCTTGGATGAACCTCTACCATGATGCCGTCCGCGCCCGCTGCAATGGCGGCCAGGGACATGGGTTCCACGTATGCGGCATGTCCGGTTCCATGAGACGGGTCCACGATCACAGGGAGGTGTGTCTTTTCCTTGAGAACGGGTACGGCCGAGAGGTCCAGGGTGTTTCTTGTAGCTGTTTCAAAGGTCCGTATGCCCCTTTCACATAGGATTACACGCTCATTGCCACCTGAAAGCACATATTCGGCTGACATGAGAAATTCCTCTATGGTCGTGGACATGCCCCTTTTCAGCAGGACGGGTTTGTCCTGCTTTGCCGCGGCCTTGAGTAGCTGGAAATTTTGGATATTTCTTGCCCCTATCTGAAGGCAGTCCACATAATCCCTTGCCTCTGCCATGGTCTCCTGGTCAATGACTTCGGTGATCACAGGTATTTTGTATGTCTCTCTTGTCTGGGCCAGCAGGATGAGCCCGTCCCGTTGGAGTCCCTGGAATGAATAGGGTGATGTCCTGGGTTTGAATGCGCCCCCTCTCATTATATGGGCACCGGTTTTTTCGATCGATTCTGCCACCTCAAACATCTGTTCTCTGGACTCAACCGCACATGGTCCGGCTATCACGGTTATTTTTTTGCCCCCGATCTTTACGCCCATGCCGATGTCAATGATAGAGTTTTCCGGTTGTGTCTCTCTTGAGGCAAGCTTGTACGGGGCCAGGATGGGGATGACCTTTTCCACCCCGGGCTGGGCCTCGAGTGACATGATATGTGCCTTTGTCCTGTCATCCCCTATGGCCCCGAATACCACACGCTGTGATCCCCGGCTCAGATTTGTCCTGCATCCGAATTTTTCGATCAAACCCTTTACATCTTCTATTTCCTGTTCCGTTGCATTTTTTTCCATGGATATAATCATTATGCCTCCTTTTTTTTGGGCCGGGGGTTTGCCGAGGCAAAAAAAAGGCCGCGGCATTATTGCCCGCGGCCTTTTGGTCATTAATGAGATGACAGGCTCAGCCCACGGACAGAACTCCTGAATAAAACCAGAAATAATAATTATAATGTCCATAGGCCTGAGATATTATTGTCATAATATATCCTATAACAGACAATAGATCTTTAATCAAGGGGCATTTTGATTTTTGTCAAAGCTCTTTAGAAATGTCCTGTTTTGTGAACAATTACATCATTGATTTAGATGGTTGTATCCTTTCATCAGCATGGCGTCATAGTCTTCGGGAAGGTGTATCCGGCCACAAGAGTGCCATTTTCTACAGGAACGCATAAATCGGCGAATATTGGCCCGTTTAAGGGGCAAGGGCATGATTGGCAGGCCCCTTGCCTTGTCCAGGTCAATGATCCATGGGCAGAGATCCCTGTCCAGAAGGATGTTTTTCAGGTGCAGGTCTGCGTGGAATATTTTCAGTTCGTGCATCCTGCGTATTACATGGCCGGTATCGGAAAGGATTTTTTTATAATCCCTGCCGGGTGACTCCAGGTAAGTCAGGAGGTCTGTGGCGTTCGGGACAAGTTTTGTAAGCACTGTGATATGATAGAAAGCCCCTTTTTTTATGAGTCTCAGGGCCAGGACCTCTGGCGTGGGGATATGGTTTCGTCTCAGGACAGTGCTTGTCTCTATCTCGCGTATGCTCCGGCCCGTACAGGCAAAGGCATCCCCGGTGATATGCCTCAATGCGCCGCCATGCTGCAGGGTACGCACGACCATATTGTCTCCCAGCATTCCGATCTGCGAGCGTCCCCTGAGCATGGTGGGCTCACCTATCGGTCCCTCTTTCGGGATGATATCTTTGAGGCCGGGGTTGCTGGAGACATAGATCAGGGTGGTGTGCCCCTGCCTGTATATGGAATATCCCTTTGAGGTAATGTCTGTCTGCATGTATCGCATTTTCTGGTATCTTATCCCCATCCTGTAATGGATCCTTGTTACAAGGAGAAATATCTTTATGGTCACGAATTAACACGAACACCGCCTGGAAAACAAGCCCTTGGATGAAGACAGGGTGACCGTTCACGGCTTGAAATTAGAAATGTAGCCGTTCACGGCTTGAAATTAGAAATTAGAAATTAGAAATTGGGGAGAAATGAAACGAGTTTACGAGGTTGAAAACTCGGGCCAAAATTGAATGCGTTCGTCAACAGTACAAAAGCATAAAGGCCAACGTTCTAATTTCCACGTTCAACGTTCCGTGAACGGTTACATCTTTTCACTATTACATGGATGACATGACCCTACTCGACTGCCATGTATATCTTTTTCAACCGGCTTATTTCATCCCTGTGTTGCGCCGCATCCTCGAATCTCAGGTCTTCTGCCGCAGCGCGCATCTTTTTTTCCAGGTCTGCTATGGTTATCTTTAGTTCGTCTGTCCCTATCTCGCCCACAGAGGTCTTGATGGTTTGCGTTATATCGGAATAATCCCTTTCATAGATCGATGCCAGTATGTCGCGTATATTCTTTTTTATGGTTTGGGGCGTAATATGGTTTTTTATGTTGTATGCCTGTTGTTTCTCGCGCCTCCGGCGTGTCTCATGGATGGATGTTTCCATGGATGCGGTCATTGTGTCCGCATACATGATGACGCGTCCATTGATATTGCGCGCGGCCCGGCCCGAAGTCTGGATAAGGGAACGCCTGGACCTTAAGAAGCCTGCCTTGTCTGCATCAAGGATGGCGACTAGTTCCACCTCCGGTATGTCCAGCCCTTCCCTGAGCAGGTTGATGCCGATAAGCACGTTATAGGTCCCCTGCCTGAGGCCTTTGACGAGTTCTATACGTTCAAGGGTGTCGATATCTGAGTGCATGTATCTCACCTGCATGCCAAGGCCATGATAATACTCTGTAAGCTCTTCTGACATGCGTTTTGTGAGTGTTGTAACAAGGACACGTCCGCCCTTGTCCACCACTTCTGATATCTCTCGGAAAAGGTCATCCACCTGGGTGGACGCCTTTCTGATCTCGATTATGGGATCAAGAAGGCCGGTAGGACGTACCACCTGTTCCACGATTTTCCCCTTTGACTGTTTGATCTCATAGTCGCCCGGGGTTGCCGAGAGATAGATGACATGGTTTACAAGGGCGTTGAATTCGTCAAATTCAAGGGGCCGGTTGTCCAGGGCAGAGGGGAGCCGGAAGCCATATTCCACCAAAGTGGATTTGCGTGCATGGTCCCCTTTGTACATGCCTCCCAGCTGCGGGACCCCGACATGGGATTCATCTATAAATACAAGGCTGTTAGAGGGGAGATAGTCCATCAATGTGGGTGGCGGGGCACCCCCGGGGCGGCCGGTGAGGTGGCGAGAATAGTTTTCTATCCCCTTGCATACCCCTGTCTCTGTAAGCATCTCAAGGTCATAGGTCGTCCTTTGCTCTATGCGTTGAGCCTCGACAAGCCTTCCTTGTTTTTCGAAGAATGCAATCCTTTCCTTGAGTTCCTTTTTTATGGCCTTTGTTGCGCGCATGAGACTGGATTTGGGCGTCACATAATGTGATGCCGGATAGATGGGAAAATGGCTGAGCCTTTCAATCTTTTTGTTTGTAAGGGCGTCGATCCTCCAGATGGCCTCTATCTCATCGCCAAAGAGTTCTATGCGTATGGCCTGCTCCTCTTCGTCGACAGGGAATATGTCTATGATGTCTCCCCTGACCCGGAATACGCCCCTGTGAAAATCAAAATCGTTTCTTACATAGAGGATCTCTACGAGTTTTTTTGTGATCGCATCCCGTTCCATGGTTTTTCCCTGTTCCAGATAGAGCAGCATGCCCTGGTATGCCTCGGGCGATCCAAGGCCATAGATGCAGGATACAGATGCCACAATGATGCAGTCATCCCTCTCAAAGAGTGACCGGGTGGCCCTGTGTCGCAGTTTGTCGATATCATCGTTGATGGCGGAATCTTTTTCTATAAATAGATCCCTCTGTGGAACATAGGCCTCGGGCTGGTAATAATCATAGTAGCTTACAAAGTATTCCACGGCGTTTTCGCCAAAGAGATCCATAAATTCACCGTAGAGCTGGGCCGCAAGGATCTTGTTCGGAGCGATCACAAGGGCGGGTCGCTGCAGACGTTCAATCACGCAGGCCATGGTAAAGGTCTTACCTGATCCTGTTACCCCGAGCAGGACCTGGTCCCTCTGCCCCTGCTCAATGCCTTTGCACAGGGCGTCTATGGCCTGTGGCTGGTCACCCTGGGGCGTGTATTCGGAGCAGAGTTTAAACCTCATGGTCGTCAAAAGGGATTATGGTCAAGGGGGAAATCACGGGCAGAATACAGGAGACAATACCCTTTCCATTACCCCCTTTTTTTCTCCCAGGTGGTCCCTTCCGGTGTATCCCTGAGCACAATCCCTCTTGATAAAAGGGTGTCCCTGATCTCGTCCGCTTTTTTGAACTCCCGGTCTTTTCTTGCCTGGTCCCGTTCAGAGATAAGCCCCTGTATTTCCTTTGGGTCAGGCCCTGTTGTGTCCATGGATGCATGCCGGGCATTTTCCAGGAATGCAGCCGGATCCTGGCCGAGGATGCCCAAGGTTTCTGTGATCCCTGCAATGGACGCGTCAAGCGCCTTTTTGTCCTTGTCAGTGATCACAGGGGTTTTGTCAAGGCTGCGGTTTATTGCGGTGGTGAACTCGTGTATGGCGGCAATGGCCCTGGCCGTATTGAAATCATCACACATGGCAGAATCAAAGGCCGTATCAAGGGTGTTGATTTCATCCGTGAGCCTGGGTTTTGGGTTGTTTGAAGGGCTTGAATACACCCTGTCCATCATTTCATAGAAACGTATGAGCGCGGACCTGGATGTATGCAGGGC
>JAYEKR010000116.1:14594-17438 GCA_034661115.1 Thermodesulfobacteriota bacterium
GAGAGTAGCAAGAGCCTCAGGACCTCGGGATGGACCTCTTTTGTGAGTTCCCTGATGGTAAGAAAGTTGTTAAGGGATTTACTCATCTTGTCGCCCGAGATGGTGACAAAGCCATTATGTATCCAGTTGCGGACAAATGCTTTTCCATATGCCCCTTCTGACTGGGCAATCTCGTTTTCGTGATGAGGAAAGATCAGGTCCTTGCCGCCACCGTGTATGTCCAGGGTCTCTCCGAGGTAATGTGTGCTCATGGCCGAGCATTCTATGTGCCACCCCGGTCTCCCCTTTGACCAGGGGCTCTGCCACCACGGTTCCCCCTCCTTGCTTGCCTTCCACAGGGCAAAGTCAAGGGGGTCGTGTTTTTCTTTTTCGATATCCACCCTGGCCCCGGCGATCATGTCCTCTATGCGGCGGCCGCTGAGTTTGCCGTATCCCCTGAACCGGCTCACGCTGTAATAGACACTGCCTTCCGACTCATAGGCAAGGCCCTTGTCTATGAGCGTGGACACCATGTCTATGATCTGAGGGATGTGCTCTGCTGCCCTGGGCTCTACATCTGCCTTTTTTACCCCGAGGATCGCCATATCTGTATAGAACTCGTCGATAAACCGGTCTGAGAGTTCCTTGTATGTCTCTTTGTTCTGGTTTGCCCTGGCAATGATCTTGTCATCCACATCGGTGAAGTTTCTCACATAGGTTAGGTCATAGCCCTTTTTGCGCAAAAAACGGGCAATCACGTCAAATACAATGAGTGATCTGGCATGTCCGATATGACACATGTCGTACACGGTAACCCCGCATACATACATCCCCACCTTGTTGCCTGAAAGCGGGACAAAGGTCTTTTTTTTCTTCAGTGGTGTATTGTAGATATCAATGCCCATATATTTCTCCTCTTGTGTCTTTTATCTGTGTTTCAGCATGACCACGGCCTGTGCTGCGATTGCCTCGGATCTTCCGATCTCTCCGATGCCCTCATGCGTACGGAATTTTACGCAGACCTGGCTGGTCTCTATGCGGCATGCCTTGGCTATCTGGTCCACCATCTCTTTTCTGTATATCCCGAGCCTGGGGCGTTCACAGATGCAGTTCGAGTCGATATTCATGATATTGAATGAAGGGGATATCGCATCTATGATCTCTTCAAGCATTTTTATGGAATATATGTCCTTTGTGTCGGCCGAATCATCCGGAAAACGTTCCCCTATGTCTCCCATGGAAAGTGCGCCCAAGATTGCATCACAGATCGCATGGATGATTACATCCCCGTCGGAATGGCCGAGGAGGCCTTTGTCGTACTCTATGGTGACGCCCCCCAGCACAAGGGGCCTGTCCAATACAAGCCGGTGAATGTCAAACCCTATTCCTGTTCTGTATGGCATAATCCAGGTTCATACTACAGGATCATGGTTCTGTCATCCCTGTTGTGTTTACTCGGATTTGCTCAGCTCTGCGATGGAAGACCTTACCTCTTCCATGAGGGCATCCCTGTCTTCGATTTTGTATCCGGATGCGTCGATGCCCTTGCCGATGCGGATTTTTACATGTTTTTCGGGATAAAAATCAAAGGTGTTGGCAGGGAGGATCTTTTCAGATCCGTCGATCCCCACAGGGATGATCGTGGCCTTTGTCTGTATGGCAAGCATGAATCCGCCCTTTTTAAAGGGTCCCATTTTTGTTCCATGCCTGGACCTTGTGCCTTCGGGCGCAATCCAGGGGACAAGACCTGTCTTCATGATGATTTTTGCATAGTCCATGTCCTTGAGCGCCTGTTCGTGGTTTTGCCGATCAATGGAAAGGAATTCAGCGGCCTTGAGCGCCTGTCCCCACACAGGCACACGGAAGAGTTCCTTTTTTGTAAGCATCCTGATGGTGCCGGGCAGGGACATGTAGATCAGGGGTATATCATAGAGGCAACGGTGATTTGACATGATGATATAGGGTCTGCCCGGTTCTATGCGTGTGACAAAGGGGTCGGATATCTCATAGGTCGCCCCAATGCAGTCAAGGAGGGCCTGTGCCCACCAGCGCAGTTCACTGTTGGCCTTTCCCCGGCTGTATCTTCCCCCGTACCGAAGGGAAAGCCCTACGATGGATGTCTTTAACGTTATAAGTGCGGACTGGATCATAATCCATGATTTTTCGAGTATTGAGGCCTTCACTGACTGGTACCCCTTTGGTGATTTGCCCTTTTCTCTTTGCGTCTCTTTGTGATAAATGCGCTTTCGTCTTTTAGATGTTCAACCAGGTATGGCAGTTTCCATTCAATGGACTCCGGGGTAACAATGGCAAATATGGGCCTGTCTGTGTCCAGTGTATGGAAGCCGCGCATTATTTCAGGTATCATGCCCGGTTCGACATTATAAAAAAGCATGAGATGCTCATCAATGATACAGGGTGGTTCCTGGACCTTATCCGTAAAGATGATTTCATCAACCCTGAGTCCTGCCCGGTCTGCGGAGATCAGGACGGCACTGGGTGCGCCAAGTCCATCAAGCAGGATGTTTATGCCACGGACCTCCTCTGGTGTAAATCCGCATACAAAGATCTTCTCTGTGTCGTTCATCTTACTCCTCCGATCAGGTGTTCTTGCGTCCGGTCACTACCTGACTGGGGCCTTATACCATAGATATGAGATGAAAGACAATCCATGCGATTTTTTGTAACAAATCAGGTTTAAAGATCAGTAACCGTTCACGGAACGTTGAACGTGGAAATTTGGCCTTTATGCTTTTGTACTCGGGAGTATACCGACCATAGCCTTCCGCTATATTTGCGGCTATGCTGTCGGAAGATCGTATTATCTGATAGCCCACAGTGTTTTTGAACCTTTTTGTTCCCTTT
>JAYEKR010000117.1:0-2410 GCA_034661115.1 Thermodesulfobacteriota bacterium
TGGCTGAAACCTCTTCAATGGCAGAGGTCTGTTCCTGTGTCGCACCTGAAAGACCTTGGGCGCCTGAAGAGACCTCATCCGTGGCGTTTTGCAGGTCTGTGGAGATGGATGCTATCTCTTTGATAAGCCTTTCCATGTACTCTATGAATTCATTGAACCTCAGGGCAAGTATGCCCAGTTCATCCTTGCCCTGTACCTCGAGACGCATGGTCAGGTCGCCCTCTCCATGGGCAATATTTCCCAGCCCGTCAATTACCCCTGCCAGGGGCCGGGTGATCATGCGGGTGAAGAACCAGGCCAGGAGTATGGATATGATAAAGGAAAATATAGTGAAATAGATGGTGAATCCCGCGGCTCCAGCCACATATCCTTGTGCCTGCCTCCCTGTATCCTCAAACAATGCATTCAGAGAGACAATGATTTCATCCATATAAGCCCTTGACTCGGAGAAAGCCTCTTGTCTTTTCGCTGTCAAAGACCGGGCGTCTTGCCCCGGGTTTTTTTTCGAGATATCCTTGAATCGTTGAAACGCAGTATTGGAGAGTTCCAGCCTCTTAAGGCTCTCTGGTCTGCCGGTGAGCATTGCTTTAAGCCGGTGGTAGGCGGCATCATAATCCATGCATGCCTTTGTGAATGTGTCTTTGTCTGTCCTGTCTTCAGAGTATTGATTTGCATGGTGGTAGGCACTCTCCATCGCTACAATCATCTCTTGCGACGTATTGAGTGATGGAGCAATCCTGGCGCTTATTTCATGGATATATCCCTGCATATTGTGCAGATCGCGGTACGATCCTATGTTGATACCCAGTATGGTGATAAGGAAGATGCCGAATCCCATGCTTATCTTCGTTCCTATGGACAGATTCTTAAACATTTGCAGCTCCTGTATTTATATATTTGATTGTTCCTGCTTTCGGCTTATCGGCAGATCCTGTGGATTTCATGAAGATACAACCGGGCGGAAACAGATAATGAACCCAGTCCCTTTGTTGTGGCTAGCAGGTTTGGTCTGCTTATACAATACAGGGTGTAAACAGGGACTGTTCTGATGCGTTTTTTTTGATAAGGAGTAAATGAGACAAAAAGGCCGAAATCAAAAGATATTTTTAGAAAAATAGGATACAATAGGTAATTTACCCTGTATGTTACAGCCAGTCTCCATAAAATGGGGATATTCAGGCTTGAATCTTTTGGGAGATACATGTATCGATATTAGCACTCAAGTTAGTTGAGTGCTAATAATCCCATAAGGAGGAAGAAATGAGTATACGGCCATTACAGGATCGAATCCTTGTCAAAAGGATCGAAGAGGAAGAAAAGACCAAGGGGGGGATTATTATCCCTGACACTGCAAGAGAAAAGCCCCAGATGGGTGAGGTGATTGCAGTAGGCAAAGGCAAGAAGACGGATGACGGAAAGGTGATACCGCTGGACGTGGAAAAGGGAGACAAGGTGTTGTTTTCCAAGTATGGCGGTACAGATGTAAAGATTGACGGCGAGGACCTTCTCATCATGAGAGAAGATGATATACTCGGGATTTTGGACTAAGGAGGTAGATGAATATGCCTGGAAAAGAGATTATTTATGGAGCGGATGCAAGGGCAAGGGTCCTTGATGGTGTAAACATGTTGGCAGATGCCGTAAAGGTGACCCTTGGTCCCAAGGGCCGCAATGCGGTTATCGATAAGATGTTTGGTGCGCCTACCGTTACAAAGGACGGTGTCACAGTAGCCAAGGAGATTGAGCTCGAGGATAAGTTTGAGAATATGGGCGCACAGATGGTCAAAGAGGTTGCCTCAAAAACCTCTGATATAGCAGGTGACGGTACAACGACCGCAACCCTGCTGGCGCAGTCCATCTACACAGAGGGCCTCAAGTATCTGGCCGCTGGCATGAACCCCATGGACCTGAAGAGAGGCGTGGACAAGGCCTTGGTGGTCGTTATGGAAGAGCTCAAGAAACAGAGCAACCCAGTTGAGGACAAGAAAGAGATCGAACAGGTCGGCACTATATCCGCCAACGGCGATACAGAGGTCGGCGAGATGATTGCGGATTCCATGGACAAGGTCGGCAAAGAGGGCGTCATTACTGTGGAAGAGGCAAAGGGCATGGAGACCACCCTGGATCTTGTTGAGGGTATGCAGTTTGACCGTGGCTATCTTTCTCCGTATTTTGTAACGGATGCAGAGCGCATGGAAGCGATCCTTGAAAACCCGTATATACTCATCTATGACAAGAAAATCAGTAATATGAGGGACATTGTACCTGTGCTTGAGGCCATTGCAAAGGAAGGCAGGTCAATGCTGATTATTGCAGAGGACATTGAGGGAGAGGCCCTTGCCACTCTGGTCGTGAACCGGTTGAGGGGGACACTCAAGTGCGTTGCAGTCAAGGCCCCGGGTTTTGGTGA
>JAYEKR010000117.1:2420-3767 GCA_034661115.1 Thermodesulfobacteriota bacterium
TGGTGACAGACGAAAGGCCATGCTTGATGATATTGCAATCCTTACCGGCGGACAGGTCATATCCGAGGATCTGGGCAGGAAGCTGGAGTCTGCAACCCTGCAGGATCTTGGAAGCGCCAAGAGGATTGTTATAGACAAGGATAATACAACGATTGTCGAGGGTGTGGGTTCCATAGACGAGATCAAGGACCGGATCGGACAGATCAAGGCCCAGGTCGAGGAATCAACCTCTGACTATGACAAGGAAAAGCTTCAGGAAAGGCTTGCCAAGCTTGCTGGTGGCGTGGCTGTAATCAAGGTCGGCGCGGCAACAGAGCCTGAGATGAAGGAAAAGAAGGCCAGGGTTGAGGATGCCCTTCATGCCACAAGGGCAGCCGTTGAAGAGGGATGTGTTGTAGGCGGCGGTGTTGCACTGCTTCGATGCATACCTGTTCTGGACAAACTCGAGCTCGATGGTGATCAGGCCTATGGTGTCAAGATTGTCAGAAAGGCCATCGAGGGACCAATAAGGCAGATCGCCATAAATGCAGGTCTTGAAGGCGGTATTGTGGTTGAAAAGGTAAAGAACATGAAGGGTAGTGAGGGCTTCAATGCGGCAAAGGAGATCTATGAAGACCTTCTGTCGGCCGGTGTTATCGATCCTACCAAGGTGACGCGTTCCGCCCTTCAGAATGCGGCATCAGTGGCAGGTCTCATGATTACAACCGAGGTCATGCTTGCGGATGTCCCTGAGGAAAAGGGTGCTGCCGGGCCTGCTGGAATGCCGGGTGGTGGTGGAATGCCTGACATGGGCGGCATGGGCGGCATGGGCGGTATGATGTAGTCCATTGCTTCAGACAGACACAAAAAAAGGGAGGCTTTAAGCCTCCCTTTTTTTGTGGCCGTTCACGGCTTGAAATTAGAAATGTAGCCGTGAACGGCTTGAAATTAGAAATGTAGCCGTGAACGGCTTGAAATTAGAAATTAGAAATTAGAAATTAGAAATTAGGGAGACAGGAAACGAGTTTACGAGCTGGCAGAAGCGTTATCAGATATGGTCTGGCACGATTTTGATAAGTGGAACAAAAAGGTTCAAAAATACTGTGGGCTATCAGATAATACGATCTTCCGACAGCATAGCCGCAAATATAGCGGAAGGCTATGGTCGGTATACTCCCGTTGAAAAACTCGGGCCAAAGTTGAATGTGTTCGTCAACAGTACAAAGGCATAAAGGCCAACGTTCTAATTTCCACGTTCAACGTTCCGTGAACGGTTACAATAACAGGAACACCACCACAGTCATTCCCGCGAAGGCGGGAATCCAGTGTTCCAGATAATTCACGTTTCTGGACCCCCGCCTTCGCGGG
>JAYEKR010000118.1:0-3751 GCA_034661115.1 Thermodesulfobacteriota bacterium
AATAATCATAGCAGGTTTCAAACATTGATTAATCTCAGGAGGAAAAATGAGTGAAACAAGGAAGATCTGGTATAAATTACGCGGGGCATTGATTGTCCCCCTGTATCTCATTGCTGTCTTTTATGACCAGGGGGATGTCTGTAATCCATGGATGATCTTACCGCTTGGGACGGCATTGTTTGGCGCGGGCTGGTTTCTGAGGATATACGCCCAGATGCACCTGCATTACCGGCTCAAGGCCCACAAGACACTCACAATGACCGGACCCTATGTGCATGTACGCAACCCCATCGGCAACACCTTGATACTGGTCGGGATCAATGTCCTTAGCGGCCTATTGTGGTTCGTCCCGATCATGATCCTGGGATGTGCCTTTACTTACCATATGACCGTACTCTATGAAGAGGGTCATCTCATAGAAAAATACGGGGAGCCATATAAGGCGTTTATCGCCAGCATCCCGCGCTGGATACCTCGTTTTTCTACACCCAACAGACATCCGGTTGCGCCGGACCAGGTGACGCCAGAACAACCTGTTTACGACACCGGGATCCATCTTCATGGTGCGCATTTTTTTTGTCCATTGTCTCTCCACTGCCTCGCTCGAACGACCCCGGTTTTAATACCGTTGAAAGACAGGTTCGTATCATATAGACTTGAGTTATGTTAAACTCCAGCAACAAAACAGGAACCGGGTTCAATGCCAGGGGCGTTATCATGATCGCTCTTGTCCATTTTATCCACGACACCTACACAGGGCTTCTTGCGCCGATCCTGCCCCTTTTAATAGAAAAACTGGGCCTGAGCCTGACGCAGGCCGGCTCTTTGACCGTCTTTGTCCGGCTGCCCTCCCTGTTCAATCCCTTTCTGGGCAGTTTCGCAGACCAAAAAGGCATCAGGAATACCCTTGTCATCATATCCCCGGGGCTCACCGCCACATTCATGTCCCTGACAGGCATGGCATCAGGATACGGCTGCCTCATTATCCTCCTGCTGGCTGCGGGAATCAGTGTGGCGGCCCTGCATGTCTCCGCCCCGGTGATAACGGCCGAGCTCTCGGGCAATGCCGTTGGAAAGGGCATGAGTCTCTTTATGGTGGGTGGAGAGATGGCCCGCACCCTGGCACCACTGATGGCAGTATGGGCCACCAGTGTGTTCGGGCTGGAGGGGATATGGCATCTCATGTTTGTCGGATGGACCGCTTCGGCCATCCTGTGGTGGCGCCTGGGCCGCAAACGGAACAAGGGTCAGAAAAAAAATGCCGCATCCCTCAGAGTGATGATCAGACAAATGCGCATGGTCATGACCGGTGTATTCGGCGTGCTGGTGGCAAGGGCCTTTCTTGCATCCTCTATCACCACCTATCTTGTGACCTTTATCTATGATCAGGGCCACAGCCTGTGGTTTGCCGGGGCCTGCCTGTCGGTCTTTGAAGCAACAGGTGTGGCAGGGGTCCTTGTCTCAGGGACACTGAGCGACCATATAGGCCGCAAAAAAGTGATAGCATGCTGCACACTTGTCTCTCCAGTGATGCTGATTGCCATGCTGCACACACAGGGGGCAGCACTGTTTATCGTACTGGGTCTTCTGGGCTTTTTCACCCTGGCGACCGGACCGGTGCTGATGGCCGTTATCCTTGAGAATGCAGGGGCAAACCAGATGGCGGCAAACGGCATGTTCATGGCAATAAGCTTTGCCGTACGCGCATCGACCATCCTGCTCATAGGCAAAGGGGCAGATATCCTGGGTATGCATACGGCATATCTCCTGTGCGCCATCATCGCCTTTTTCGGCCTGCCCTTTATCCCGCTCCTGCCAAAACCAGAAGACACAGCCTGAGACGCATATCCAGGGGGTATCCCCCTCTGACTTGCCCCTTTACACACCTTTTATTTTCCGTTATAGACAAAATGAATGAGTATTCATTTTGTATTGTGTAGGAAAAATCACTAAACCTATTTAAAAAGGAGATCTTATGAAGGATGTAGTTATTGTTTCGGCCTGCAGGACCGCCATAGGCACCTTTGGGGGCACACTCAAGTCTTCGAACGCAGCAGCCATTGGGAGCGTGGCCATGAAAGAGGCAATCAAACGTGCGGGTATCGACGCGGATATTATCGATGATGTGCGTTTTGGATGCTGCCTGGAACCGGTGGATGCGCTCAATGTTTCCCGTGTTGCCGCATTGATGGCCGGCATACCTGAAACCGTGCCCGCAGTCACGATAAACCGGGTATGCATATCCGCCATGGAGGCAACCCTGAGCGGCATGGCCATGATCCAGGCCGGGATGTCAGACATTGTCCTTGCAGGCGGGGTAGAGCACATGTCAGGTGTTCCCTATGTGTCCCAGGATGCAAGGTGGGGATGCCGGCTCCAGGACAAAAAACTCGAAGATGCCATGATCCATGGCCTCCAGTGCGGATCGGTACTGATCCCTCACCCTGAAGATGGCCCTGTCAAGAGTGGTATGCCCCTGGACCTGTTCAAGGGCAAACCCTATATCATGGGACATACGGCCGAGTTTGTCGCACAGTTGCACAATATCAGCCGCAAAGAGATGGATGAGATCGCCCTTTTAAGCCACAACCGCGTGGAAAAGGCTACCAGGGAGGGTTTGTTCAAAGACGAGATCGTGCCCATAGAGGTTCCGCAGAGAAGGGGCAAACCGCCCATCATCTTTGACAAGGACGAACACTTCAGGCCCGGCATGACCATGGAAAAACTTGAATCTCTGCCGCCAGCCTTTATTCCAAAGATAGGAAAGGTAACCGCAGGCAACTCCTCGGGCCTCAATGACGGCGCAGCCGCCATGATCATCATGAGCGCGGACAAGGCCAAGGAGCTTGGGCTCAAGCCCATTGCACGCATAAAGGCGAGCGGAAAGGGCGCATGCCATCCCTCTGTCATGGGACTGAGTCCTGTACCCGCGGTCAGGGATCTCTTGAAGAAAAACCCAGACCTGAACCTGGACAGCTTCGAGCTGATCGAGCTCAATGAGGCCTTTGCAGCACAGTACCTGGGGTGCGAAAAGGAACTCAAGCTCAACCGGGAGATTACCAATGTAAACGGTTCGGGTATCGGTCTGGGCCATCCGGTAGGATGCACAGGTGCACGCATCATTGTATCCTTGATATACGCCATGCAGAAAAGGGGCAATTCCATCGGGCTTGCCACCCTGTGCGGCGGCGGCGGCGTATCCATGGCAACCGTTATAGAGATGCTTTAATATATCAATATTTCAAGCCGTTTACGGCTTGAAGTAGCCGTGAACGGCTTGAAATTGGAAATGTAGCCGTTCACGGCTTGAAATTGGAAATGTAGCCGTTCACGGCTTGAAATTGGAAATTGGAAATTAGAAATTGGGGAGACAGGAAAAAGTTTTATCTATAGTAGCCGTTCACTTGAAGAAACCAAATCATGGTTGCGAAAACTCATCAGAAGAAAATCTTTATCTGAGTCAAGAGCAATAGAATACAAAGAGCAATAGAATACAAAGCAATAGTTGAAAAACTCGGGCCAAAATTGAATGCGTTCGTCAACAGTACAAAAGCATAAAGGCCAAATTTCTAATTTCCACGTTCAACGTTCCGTGAACGGTTACAATAACAGGAACACCACCACAGTCATTCCCGCGAAGGCGGGAATCCAGTGTTCCAGATAATTCACGTTTCTGGACCCCCGCCTTCGCGGGGGTGACGCGGAAAGCACGTTCCGTGAACGGTTACAATAACAGGAACACCACCACAGT
>JAYEKR010000119.1:0-3701 GCA_034661115.1 Thermodesulfobacteriota bacterium
TTATATCTTTCCCCTGCTTTTGGGAGGCGGCAATTGTTGCCAGAGCGTCGTGTCAACCTCGGTCGACTATGACTGCGGTGGTGCCGAGGGCACCGGGGCATGCGAAAAACCCATTGCAGGAGAGCGTGGTAAAAAGGCCGCTTTTAACCTGAAGAGGGCCAAGGAGTTCTATTCGGATATCTGGGAGATGTATCTGGACAACAGTGTGGCTCCATACCGTATAGGTAAGGAAAATCCAAGCCTGATAAGGCGTCTGAAACCGGAATACTTTACCTTTTTAAAGGTCATCAAAAAGGCATTGGACCCCAATAATATTATGAATCCCGGGGTGATCGGTCTTGGTGTGGACGATGATGAGGCAAAAGGCCTGGTCCAGGGGGTAAAGAATGCGAATTGAAGAATTAAAAGAGGATATATGGAAATGCAACCATTGCTCCATGTGTTCGGAGATGGTCTGCGATGAGGCGGGATATTACAAGGTCTGCCCTGTGTACCAGGTCAAGGAGTTCGAGAACTATACTGCCAGGGGGCATAATACCATTGCCCTTTATCTCCTTGAGGGATCATTGAAATACGATGAGAATATCGCGAATATCCTTTTTAAGTGTACCACCTGTATGATCTGCGAGGAGGTGTGCAAGCCCATGGGCAATGCAGTGGCCGGCCTGGGCGGGTATGGGCTCAAGTCCATCCTGAATGACGCGATCAAGCCCCTGAATATAGACATGAATCCTATCCCGTCAGTGGATATTTTGGAGACTATGCGTGCTGACTGTGTTGACCGGGGTCTGGAGCCGGAGGGTATCAAGAAGGTGGCCAGGGCAGTCGAAAAAACCGGGAATATCTATGGAGAACCCGAAGATGCAAGGGGCGCCTGGGCCGGGGGCATAACACCGGACACAGGTGCAAACACCATGGTGTTTGCGGGGGATGCGGCGGCCTACAAGGCGCCCGAGGTCGCGGTTGCCGCCATGAAGATCCTGCAGCGCTCCGGTATGCGAGTCGATATCTTTAAAGAGGAGTGTGCCAGTGGCGCACTGCAGTTCAGGACAGGATATGTGGACCTGGCAAAGAAGATGGTAGAAAAAAACCTTTCCGGCCTGAAGGCAAAGGGGATTAAAGAGCTTATTGTCCTGTCCGCAGATGACTATTTTGCTATTGCAAAGGACTGGCCTCGTTTTGCGGGTGAACTCCCCTTCAGGGTAAGGCATATAAGCATGGTGATATCAGACCTCATAAAACAAAAAAAGTTGGTCCCGTCAAAGAGAGTAAATCGTATAGTTACCTATCAGGACCCCTGCCGCCTGGGCAGAGGTATGAATATCTATGAGGATCCCAGGATTATATTGAGGGCCATACCGGGGCTTGAATTAAGAGAGATGTATCCTACTGCGCATGCTGCATGGTGTTTCGGTGGATGTGGTGGGGTGCCCCAGAGCGATCATGAGCTCTCCATGGAGCTGGGGAGACGTAAACTGCCCCTGATTGAAAAGACAGGGGCCGGGGTGATTGCGACTGCCTGCCCTGATGTAAGGGTCCATATGGACGAGGTGATCCGTAATGCCGGCAGCCAGTACCGGTCCATGGATATCATGGAGCTGCTGGCTGAATCTCTGGAGGTGTAAAAATGGCAGACAATAAAAAGATTGATTTGATTGATCTTGTTGAAGAGTTGGAAAAGGTGGATCTCTCATCCCTGATCCTGCCTATGCTGAAGATCATTGATCCTATCGCAAAAGTGGTACCTGAGGGGTTTGTCAAGGAGACCCTGACGCACCTGAAACCATCCGAGGGGCAGTTTGACTATCTCGATAAGATTGTGCCTTTCATGCCCAGGGCAATCCGGGTGGCGGGAAAGGTCGCGGCCTTTAAACCGGTAGGCATTGTATTCAACCTCTTTGGTGAGGGGTTGTCCATGTTTTTACGTGTGTTTGTGCCGGTCATGGACCGGGTGGTGCGTATATTGATGCCCTTGATTTCCTCGCTTGTCGGGATGGTAAAGGGGATCTCTTCAACAACGAAACGGGCATAAAGAAAGATACAACAATATATAAAACATCATAGGGGGCAAATATGAGCAAGGAAAGGGTTGTTTTGTTTGGTGCTTCAGGCACCATGGGATATGAGGCATTCAAGGAATTGTGGAGAAGAAGGGTCAGATATGACATCGTAATTCTGGTGAGGCCCTCAGAGAAAAACAAAAAGCTTTTCAGTAAATATGAGGAGAGAGCGGGTATCAGTCACACCCCTGGCAAGGGCATTGTGGAAAACAACGGATTCAAGATTGTATGGGGAGACGCCACAAGCTACGAGGACGTGGAAAACGCCATTCAGGGCGCGGACTGGGTATTTGATGCCATGGCCTTTATATCACCACAGGCGGATTATTATCCAGACATGGCAAAGGCGGTCAATACGGACGGAATCATTAATATCGTGCGTGCGATCGAGGCACAGCCGAGCGGGAAGGAACATATACGACTGATCTATACCGGCACTGTGGCAGAGACAGGAGACCGACTCCAGACCATCCAGTGGGGCAGGGTCGGGGATCCCTTAAAACCATCCATCTTTGACTACTACGCGGTTACCAAGATAGCAGGGGAAAGGGCGGTCGTGGATTCCGAGATAAAACACTGGGTGTCTTTGAGGATGACCTATATCATGCCTGTAGATGCAAAGGAATATCTCGGTCTGGTAGACCCCATTATGTTCCACCAGCCCCTTGATTCATGCATGGAAAACATATCATCCAGGGACGCGGGTTACGGGATGATCAATGCACTGGATATCGGTTATGATTCCGATTTTTGGCGCAGGGCCTATAATATGGGCGGCGGGCCGGAGATGAGATGCACCTTTTATGAGAACATGAAGTTTTCCTATCATGATATTATGGGGATGTCCGGTGTAGAGGCCTGTTGTGAGAGAAACTGGTTCGCCCTGAGAAATTTCCACATGCAGTATTATGAGGACAGCCATATACTCAATGAGTACCTCTATTACTGGAGGGATTCCCTTGAGGACTGGAAGGATGCGATTGTCGAGGATATGCCCTGGTACTTCAGTCTGTTGACCTTTATGTGCAAGAATTTTACCCCGGTCAGGCGACTGGTTGAAAAGGCGACATACAAGAAGCTCAAGGACCTGGCGGAGAGTAGCAGAAACGGGACGCTTCACTGGTATAATCACCGTAACGATATGCGGATCAGCGCGTTTTACAAGGACTACAAGACATATGAGTCCATACCGGGCTGGGGTGTTGACATGCCGGAGATGAAGCCGTTGCCACAAGGGACGAACAGGCTGGACCACGGGTATGATGAGACAAAGGCGAAACTGGACCTGGATGATCTCAAGGGTGCGGCTAAATTCCGGGGAGGCAAGTGTCTTGCCCAAAAATGGAATGGAGACATGTTTGAGACCCTGGAATGGGAATGCGCGTTTGGACATAGGTTCACAGGCAAGCCCAACTCCATACTAAAGACAGGGCACTGGTGCCCGGAGTGCGTATCTCCTCCATGGAATTATGATGAAGAGGCGAAAAAGAATCCTTTTTTTGCGCAGGTCTGGTATCCAAACCACGACAGGGATGAAGACAATATCTATCCTGCCGATTGCGTGCAGGATATTGCAGGCGCGGATAAAGATTGAATAAAAATGGCTCGGGGTGGTATCCCGGGCCATTTTGTTTTTGAGGG
>JAYEKR010000120.1:0-17118 GCA_034661115.1 Thermodesulfobacteriota bacterium
TCAAATAGCCACTGAAACCAACATCGGCGGTCCTGGGTGAGATTCAGTAGAAACTCACGTTTATGGCATTGGTGCGTTATGTGCCAGGTGTCCGGGGATGAAATAGCGGTTAGCCCTTGTCATATTATGATACAAGGCCGAGATTCTTAAACCAAAGTTTTTGATGGTAAAAAGGCCACTCTAAGGGCAAAAATAACGTGATTTATAGAGGTTTGTGATGTATTGTTAAATAGTTGCCTTGGTCCGACCCCACCCCTTTTTTTATGAGGGATGATAAGGCTTGTTTTGTTTCAAAAAGTAAACAACAGGAGGGAATTTGTGAAGGCATTGATTTTTGATCCTGTGGGCGGGGCTGCCGGGGACATGATTCTGGGCAGCCTTATTCAACTGGGCTGTCCAACAGACTATATCAGGGAGATGCTCTCCATGCTGGAGCTGGGGGGCTGGGAGCTCGATATCACGGATAGGCGTATTAATTCGATTGGGGCCGTGGGTTTGCGATTCACAGTTCCGGAAGAAAAGAGCTGCCGCAATTTCGGGCAGATTCACGAACTCATAGTCGGCTCGGCCCTGCCCGAAGGCATAATACAGCGGGCACTGAAGGTTTTTGATGTGATTGCCGGGGCCGAGGCCCAGGTGCACGCGGTGGCAAAGGAAAAGGTCCATTTTCACGAGGTGGGCGCCATGGATTCCATACTGGATATCGTGGGTATTGCCGCGGCCATTGAATATCTGGCTCCGGAGCGGATTTATTCCCGGCGGGTGCCGCTGGGAAGCGGGGTTACGGGCTCGATGCACGGGATGATCCCGGTCCCGGCGCCGGCCACCATCCGGATCCTGGAGGGATTGCCGGTTGAGTTCCGGGAGGTTGGGGCTGAACTGACCACGCCTACTGGAGCGGCCGTGATACGGGCATTGAGTGAAGGTGCTTTGCCAGGGGATCTGGTTGTAGGCGCTTCCGGCTATGGCGCGGGCACGAGAGAAATTGAAAACTGGCCCAACCTTTTCCGCGTTATATTGTGTGAAACAGTCGGCAGGCAGGATGTCTTTATGGTGGAGACCGATGTGGACGATATGCTGCCCGAGGACTGGGAAAATGTCCGGCAGAGGCTTTTTGATGCCGGAGTTTTGGATGTGAGCCTGGTTTCCCTTATCATGAAGAACGGCCGTCCGGGATGCGGCCTGCGGGTGATGACAGAGAAACACCTGCTTGATGAATGCCTGCGGCTTGTCCTGACGTACACCACTACCATTGGGGTGCGCTATTATCCGGTGCAGCGGGCGCTCCTTGATCGATGGGAAGACAGCGTTGAGACCCCGCTGGGGACGGTGCGGGCCAAGTTTGTGCGCGATCCGCAGGGAAAACTGCGCTGCAAGCCCGAATACCGGGATATCGCGAAATTGGCTGAAGGGCAGGGCAGTTCAATGTCAGAGGTGCGCCGGATTGTAGGCTGGGCATTAACGCAGAGGCTGGATAATGAAAAAAAAGACTGAAAAACCCGGCGCAGGGGATGGACAGAAAACTTTTGAGGCCAACCTGAATGCCTATAGCGTGAACTATGGCAGCATGCTTGATCTGGGACGTATGCAGCGGCTCGGTTTTCCCGAGGTGGTCTATGCCGGGGAAAAGCCTGAAAAAGACCTGCTGGAGATCATCGGCGCTATTCTGGATAAAGGTCTTCCGGCATTTGTCTCGGCCGTGGACCAAGGCATGGAAAAATTCATACGGGAACATTTTCAGGGCATTCGGATGGAAAAGGGTGGCCGCCTGATGGTTATCGGTGAGGTTGAACCCCCTGAAAGGCAGATGGGGCGGGCCGCCCTGATCACGGCCGGTACCTCTGATATCCCTTATGCCGAAGAGTGTTTTCTCCTTTTGAAGAGCCTGGGGGTCAGGGCGGAAATGGTCCATGATGTGGGCGTGGCCGGGATACACAGGGCCTTTGCCGCGTTTGAGCATGTGGGTGATGCCGATGTCCTGGTTGTTTTTGCCGGGATGGAGGGCATGTTGCCTATCCTGATGGCCTCTTTGTCTGACAGGCCCGTGATCGGTGTGCCTACACCCGTGGGTTATGGGATGGGCGGCAAGGGCGTGGGGGCTTTGAGCTCCATGCTCCAGAGCTGTGTGCCGGGATTGATGGTGGTCAATATCGGCAATAGTGTCGGGGCCGCTGCCGGTGCTGTCAGGATCCTGAATGCGCAGAGGCGAGACAGTGGCGGTTGATATCCAGGAGATTCTCTGCGCCTGCCGGCCCCTGGTTGTGATGTTTTCCGGCGGCCTGGACAGTGTGCTGCTAGCGGACCTGGCACATGAATGCCTGAGAGATGACATGCTCTGTATCACCATTGATTCGCCCGTGGTCAAGCGGTGTGAGCTGGAAGAGGCTGCAAAATTTTGTGCCGGGCGCGGGATCAGGCAGGTGGTGCTGCTT
Organism: Thermodesulfobacteriota bacterium; assembly: GCA_034661115.1. Lineage (GTDB taxonomy): Bacteria > Desulfobacterota > Desulfomonilia > UBA1062 > UBA1062 > JAYEKR01. The sequence goes on from JAYEKR010000120.1 coordinate 2,433, forward strand.
TTGGACGAGACCCTGGATGCCTGCTTTGCCGCCAATCCGCCGGAGCGCTGCTATATCTGCCGTCGGCTTCGCGACCGGGCCGTGCTCGAGTGGGTCTCTGAGAACCCGGGGTTCATCGTGGCGGACGGCATGAATAAAAGTGATCTTGATGATTATCGTCCAGGGATGAAGGCCGCCCACGAGGATGGTATCAGGCATCCCCTTATCGAGGCCGGCATGGACAAGGATTCTATAAGGGAAATGGCCCGTAGCCGTGGGATTTCCGGGTGGGATCGTGAATCCACTGTGGGCTTGTGCTCGCGCGTATTGTATGGACTGCCGCTGACACACGAACGCCTGCAGCGCATTGAAGAGGCCGAGACTTTTTTGCAGGATATGGGCCTGAAGGATATCCGGGTGCGCTGTTTTCCGGGCGAACGCGCTGTGATCGAGACCAATGCCGCTGGCGTCGTAACAGTGAAGCACCAGCGCGTAGCTATTGCAGAAAAACTGCAGGCCCTGGGTTTCATTTGGGCAGGGGATGTTGGCGTTAAGAAGGGTCGGACCAAACTACCTACTTGATATCATGAAATAAAGTGCCTGATTAAGATCGTTATTAGGTCTTAAACGGGCACTTTTGTATACGGAAATGGCGGTTTAAGGATTGTATGTATGTAGCGGTTCGCGCAATTCGTGCATTTGGTTGTTTTTTCTGACAGACCGTCCTTGAGCTTTGATGCCCAGTTCTTTTTTGATCTGAGAGACGTATTCAGCTGATCCGACAGCGACAGTTCTGCTCCAGCAGGATTCACGTCCTGTAGCGATGAGGGATGCGTCAATCCAGTCCTTATAGGTATTGATAAGCGCTGTTTCAGAAGGGATGTTAAGGATCTGCATCAGTGTGTTTCGGTCGATCAAATGGTATCTCTGGGGCGGATTGATGATTTCGTTATATCCGCAATGCAGCCATTGGCTCGGATGATCAACAACGCCGGCACGGACCATGTTAAGGTCGATATAGATCATGCATCTTACCAGGTGGTGATTTTTCTGAACAGCGGTTGCGTGATAGCGGTCTTCCCAGAATGCCCCCAGGCGCTTTTTCCTGCGATTGTATTCCTGGGCGGTGCGCCCTGCGATGAGTTGCATGCTTTGGGGGATAATATTACTGCCTGAATCAACAACCAGAAGGTGAATATGGTTGGAGGTAACGCAATAATTAAGGATGCTCAGATTATATCGTTTGCGGGCTTCAAATAGCCACCGAAGCCAACATCGGCGGTCCTGGGTGAATTTCAGGAGAAACTCACGTTTATGGCACCTGTGCGTTATGTGCCAGGCGTGTCCGGGTATGAAATGTCGGTTAGCTCTTGCCATATTATGATATTAAGGCCGAGATTCTTAAAGTAAAGTTTTTGATGGTAAAAATGCCACTCTAAGGGCAAAAATCACGTGATTTATAGAGGTTTGTGATGTATTGTTAAATAGTTGCCTTGGTCCGACCCCACCCCTCACAAAGGAAGCCTTTGTGATCAAACGGATATATCTACTCTACCTCAGGATATAGATAATGGGGAAGGAGACAGGATAGGCCTTTTTGTGAGGCGGGCAAGGGAACTTACATCTCTTTATGGTTGTCCTGGCAGCCCTGTCCAGGGTGTGGATTCCGCTCGATTGTGTGATTTTTATTTGGGTTACTGAACCGTCCGGGCCTATGGTGAAACTCACTGCTACTGTTCCCTCGTATTCCATGCTTCGGGCCCGGCGCGGGTAGTAACGGTTGGTTGCGATAATTTCTCGCACCCGCTGGTAGTAGGTTTTTACCCTGTGTTTTGTTTCTGAATGTAGCTGGAGGTCTGGTCCGGGAGCAGGTGAGTCTGGAGGTGCAGTTGACAATATCTGAGCATGCCCTGTTCGCGGCTTTGGCGGTTCATCGGCCGGTTCGATCTCTGGTTCAGCCTCTGGCTCGGATTCGGGCCTTTGTTCAGGATTTGGCTTAATCTTTTGCTTTGGCTTAATCTCTTGCTTTGGCCCTGGCCCTGGCCCTGGTTCGGGTTTAATCTCAGGCTTGGGTTTGGACTCAGGTCTGGGCCCTGGTTTGGCTTTAGCCGCCGGTTCAATTTGGGAGACTGGCTGCGGGGTCATATCTGGCGCCGGATTTATGATATCTATCTCCACGGCCGTACGTGTCATGGTCCTTGCCTTGTCAATGGTGAAGCATTGACTGACTGCCAGGTGGATGAGGACAGAGACCCCCAGAAAAAAAAGAAGACGGGGATACTGTCCGAGGATAGCTTTTTTGTGAAATTTATATTCGTAACCCATTGATATTATTAATATCAAATTTTCAAAGTGGCAAAATTTGAGTCCTCGGACAGCCTCCTAGTCTGTCTTTTCTTCGGTGACAATCGAGATTCTGGAGATGCCGCCCAGTCGAAGGGCGTCAAGCACTTCGATAAAGACCCCGTATGGACCCTCCTTATCCTCCAGGATAATGATTTCCTTGTCTTCGGGGATAGTTTTGATATCTGCAATGCTGGAGGGCCTTTCGTTGATTTCAATGTCTCCATCGCGCGCAATGGTTATGGTGCACGCTTTGGTATGATCCTTCAGGCTCGATGTCTGGGCCTCGGGCAGGTTCATTTCCATGGAGGGATTAATATAGGATGCGGTAAGCAGGAAAAAGATCAGCAGCAGGAATACCACGTCCACCAGGGGCGTGATCTCGATGCTGTAGTCCTCGTCATTATTTTTGTGATTCAGAGATACCATTGTTTATACCCAGTATTGTGTATTGAGCCTTTTTTTCCACCATTTTTCCCACGCGCATGGTCTTGAACTGCAGGAAGTGATACATCAAAAAAGAGCAGATGGCCACGATCAGGCCTTCGGCCGTAGTGAGCAGGGCCACCCAGATGCCCGATGCCAGGACAGCGGGTTTGACTGCCCCGCCCATTATGGCAACATCCTTGAATGCCTCGATCATGCCCAGGACCGTACCCAGGAGCCCCAGCAGGGGAGAGATGGAATAGGCCAGGCGTAGCAATCCCACCCCGGAACTCAATGAGTCCATCTCGTCCTCGGCCCTGTATGTAACCAGGTCTTCAAGGCTGTGCCGGTCCATATGGGCATTCTCAGAGATTATCGTGGCAATCCGCGCCATAATTCCCTTGTCTTTTTTCACCCTCAGGCCTTCTCTGTAGATGGTGAAAAACCGTTCAAGGAAGATGCCCAGTGCCCCGATGGATATCACCATCAGGCAATAACCGACGATTCCACTCTTATCAATCCACTCCATTGCTGCTCCCAGAACCATTCAATTCAACACATGCAAATTATAAGGGTTTTTCCTCGGAATGTACACCTTGAAACAAAGGCTGCTCCCCTTAGTAAAAACAGGATCAACCCGGGGTTTACCCCGGATTCCCAAAGCGCTGGATTCCCTCTTGCCTGTGTGAAATATACAGGCAGGAGGGAATGACATGGTTATTTGTAGTTTAAGGTGTGACACCCGGTACGCTACAGGCCAAGCGCGCTGAAGGGTGCGATGTAAATCGTCCCCTCACCGGGATCCGAGCTCCCCCATGAAGGATAATTCCATATGCTGGCTGCAAAGCAGTCTGCATCCTTGCTGGAATTCAGTTTATAAGAGGATGCAGCACCCTGTGTGTCCGGATCGAGCTGCCAGATCTTTTCCCCGGTGATCACGTCCACTGCGGCAAAGTTGTTTTTATCCCCGGAATCTCCATAGAGATCCCCGCCACCGACCAGCAGGATCCCCTTATCGTCCCAGATCAGGCTTCCTGCGCTCAGTATATCGGCCACAAAACTGCCCGACGCCCAGACCTCAGGCAGGTCCTCAGGCGAAAAACGTTTGATCAGGCCGGTTTCGTCGATTCCAGAATTGCTGTATCCGTTGCCGGTATAGATGTTCTTGTTTGCGTCAAGGCAGATGCCGGCCGAGGCCCCGGGGATGCCGCTGACCAGGTCGGTCTGTGTAGATCCGGGATCAGGGTCGGACAGGTCAATCGTACGGACATAACCAATGCTTTCCCATGTTACCGGATCTGTCTCGGCAACGGTATAATAGAGCAGGTCACCGTCAATCATGCCATCATAATTGTTCACTACGGCTATGGTATCCACCGTCCCTGTGACAAGGTCGACCCGGTAGATCTTATCACCACACCCCACGATGATCGCATTATCATCCACTACCTCTGCAAAACTGGCAAAGTTCCAGGTCCCGCTGGTGCCTTCGATCGCGGTGATGAATGTAAATTCACGCGTTTTTGCCCCTGATTCAAGGGCGATTTCGATCTGGGTGTCGCTGTTACCTTCGATCAATACCATGCGACCGTCCGCCAGGCATTCCACAAGGGGCGCCTCAAGCTCATAGCCTGCACCAGTTGAATCAAACGCCGTGACCGGTGTGGACAGTTCCTCAAAGGAGATGACCTCTATTGCTGCAGTATCACTGTTTTTCACGTCGTCTTTGTCTGTCACCTCAAGAGTGGCGATATAGTCCCCGGTGTCTGCAAAGGTATGGCTTACCACCTCTCCGTCACACTCAAACCCGTCCGAAAAGACCCAGTGGAAGGTAAGCCCCTGGCCTAAAAGCTCAGAGGATCCGGACCCGTCCATGGTTACGGCCAGACCCGTCACAATTTGCTTGTCCTGCCCGGCATCTGCATTGGGGAAACATCCCGCAAGGCTCATCACCATTCCTGCATACCCAAGAATCAACATCAATCGTTTTACCATATAAAACCTCCTCATCTATATTTTTTGTTATTCTGTAATGATATCTGAAACTGCATCGATCTCCGTAGAGATTTCACCCGTAGGGGTATCCAACCGGAGCACCGCGGTTGTGATACGGATATAGCGGAACCCGTCAAGGTCGGCCGGTTCACCCGTGTCTGGATCCACGGCCCAGGCAATATCAAAGGCGTCGCCCCCTCCACTGCCATTGAACCCCGGACCGGGAAGGTCGGGGACCGTATAAAAAACAGCAGGATCAGTAGTGTCCGGGCATTTGGCTACCGGGTTCATGTCCGCATAACCCCAGAGGGTATAGATACCATCTTCCTTTTCGTCCTGTATATCATCGGGAAGTCTGTAGCCAGCAAATGTCCCGGTGTCATAGACCTGCTCTTGCCTGGCATAGCGAGGGTCTTCGTCTGCCGGTTCAAGGGACGATCCAGGGATCAGGTACCATTTTTCATTGCCGTCGAGTTCTTCGCTGTCGCAGATCTCCACGATACCCGGCTCCACAAAACGTTCTCCTCCTGAGACAAGGGCATTACCAAAAACAATAAAGTCATATTTCCCTTCTTCCTCTGTATTATCCAAGACCCTGTGGTCAAACTTTAAGGTGATGGAGCCGCCGAAGGCGCCCAGGCTCACCTGCGATGAGTTGTTAGGGGCATTAGGCCCGCCTCCAACCGGAGGGCCAAGCGCTTTGCTTGGGATTGTGAATATGGAGTTGTCTTTAATAAACTGCCCTGGGGCAGGGTTATATTCAATCACCTCTGAAGCAAAGGGCGAATGGGCCTTGATCTCTACTGTGGACTCGCATGCTGCCACATTGCCCAGGGCATCGACACAGCTCAGGCAAACTGTATAGGTCCCTGTCCCGGATTCGTTATAGGCATGTGTGACAACCATGCCGGTCTTCTTTTTCCCATCCCCAAATTCCCATGTACAGACTATGTCTCCTGCCGTATTGATGCTTTGCGACGCGTCAAATCTGATCTCTTTTCCTGGAGAGGTCATTGTCGGGTTGATGTCCATGACCGGGACAAGGTGTTTCTCTGCTGCAACCCCGTCCACATGCATAAGGTCGATCGGTCCGTCACCGGTAAACCAGCGGTTGATGAGATGGCCGTCAAATCCAAGCAGATAAAGTTCATCATTGTTGAATCCAAGAAGATAAAGGCCGGACTCGTCACACAATATATCAGAGATGTATTGCGTATCCATGTCTATGCGTAGACTGGAAATTACCTTTTCTGCATTCAGGTCGCATCTACCGATGTCCGATCTAAAGGCATTCGATGTATAGAGGATATTGTCCGGACCCAGCGAGAAACCAAAAGGTGCAGTATTCTCCATTTGATAGGTCTTGTCGACTTCCAGGTCCTCTGCATCGATAACAATAATAGAGCCGTCTCCATCAAAACCGCCAGGGTCTACAGCAGAGATATTCCCGGTATAATGACCTGCACAGGCGACAATCACCTTGGAGCCGATACTGTCGGCAAAGACCGCATCCCATCCGTTGATCTCTATGTATTTTTCAATCCTGAGGCTGTATGCATTGATCACTACGACCATGCTGTGACCTGCAGCGGTGAGGCCCCCTTGGGCTGCTGTAAGGTTGGCAAGCGTCACAAAGATATGCCCCTTGTTTACCGCCACCCCGTGGGGATAACAGAAACTGTCGGGGAAATTTTCGGACAAATCTTCGGGCCAAGACTCTTTTTTGAGGTCTATGCTCTCGATAATAAGGCCTCTTTCTATATCAACAATATCAAGGGTCCCTGCCTGGAGTTCGGTTACTGCCACAATCCCTTTTCTGACAACCGCGAGGTGATACGGGTTTTTGTTGACCCCGAGCGAGATCTCTTTGACCAGGGAGAGCGTATCGGCGTTCAGCACAAGGATGGAATTGCTCAGGGAATTCACTATGTACAGATAACCACTGTCTTCGACAATATCATTGGGACAGCGACCCGTGATCTGGACCCTGTTGTGCATATTCTTGTCCGGGTCCAGCACAGACATGGATTCACCCAGATTGTTCAGGATCACCAGGCCATTATGGATGCTCTCGCTGCCCAGAGTGCCGATCTGGTTTTGCTCATGGGATTTATCGCAGGCGCACAGAAAGGACAGAATACACAGAAGGATAAAAAAACAGTTTTTTTTGTTAAGCCCTTTACCTGTGTTTGTCATATTTTTATTCATTTTTTCCCCTTTTAAAACCCTTGTTTTACATCTGCATTCGTAATGTCAGGAATGCGGTTCTGCCTTCGAGCGGGAACCCGAGGAGGTCAGACACCTGTTTGTCAAAGATATTTTTAACCTCGAGATTCACAAACAGATTATCGTTTATCTTTGCATTCACCCCTGCATTGATGATCCTGCGGGCATCCAGTTTTTTTGTATTGGAGCGGGTGAGAAAATTCCCCTCTGTATAGTTATACGAGGCATAGAGGCCCAGGGCTATATCCCGGATCTTTCTGGAGAGATCCAGCTGCAAATTGGCCGTGTTGCGTGGTCTGCCCGGGATCTGGTTATTGTCCCTGTTGATTTCACCCGTGTCATCCAGCATCCGGTTATAGGTGTAATTGCCTGAGAGCCTGATGCCATCAATCGGTTCCAGCCATGCATACACCTCATATCCCCTTGCCCTGGCACGGCTGATATTAAAAGGTTTGTAATAGAAACCGGACTGGAGGATATAGACAATCAGGTCATCGTAGCGCTGATCAAACAGGTTTGCCTGGATACCGAAATTGTCTGTAGAGATATCCAGGCCCGCATCCCGGCTCACAGAGGTCTCCGGTGTAAGCCCCTGGTTGCCTGCAAAAAAACCATGGTTGTAGTAAAGCTCATAAAAACTCGGAAAACGGTACCCTTTGCCGATATTTGCCTTGAAGACAAGCCAGTCGAGCACAGACCAAGAGACACCCGTCCTGTAGGTTTTCTGCGGATCAAAGGCAGAGTTGTCGTCCCTGCGTACAGTGGTGATAAGGTTGACTGGCCCGTACAGGAGGTCTGTCGTGAGGATAAAGGAGCGTATGATGCGTTTTTTGTCCCCCACACTCAGGTCGTCGAGCGTCTCTTCCTGGTAGGCAAACTTGGGGGAAACCGTGATGAACCCCAGAGTATATCCGGTCCCGAGATCCGCCTGCCTGGAGAGGGTGTCGGCGATGGACAGAGGTGCTATGCGCGACCCTGGGTCCGTATAGGTATCTTTTTGTTTCATCATGCCGAGGCCGGCATGGATGTCGAGATCGTCAAACAGGGTTTTGCTTGAGCGCAGAGAGCAGGTGTCTTTTTTGATTGTCTGGCTGGCAAGAGGCGTTGGAAAGGTGATTATGCCGGGCATCTCCTTGTCTGCAGTGTAGTGGTTTGCCATGGCGCGCATATTCCATGTATCCATGCGTGCAGAAAGCTTTGCAGTGATGGACATGTCGTCAAAACCGTTGTTTTTCCTTTTGTCCGTATAATCATCTAAGGTGTCCATCTGCGTGCCGCGTGTGTTTTCAAATTCATACGTATTGTCTGCATGACGGCTGGTAAAATTCAGGCCGGCCCCAACAGGTCCGTACAGCAGACCTCCGGCATTAACGCGGTATTCCCTGATGCCGTATTCCCCCCAGGTGGCAGATACATCCCCATAGGGCCTTTCCCCGGGATCTTTTGTGATAATATTCACTACACCGCCCATGGCGCTTTCACCGAACATGGCGGAATCGCTTCCGCGGATAATTTCGATACGTTCCACTGTGGCAAGGGGTATCTTTGAGAGGTCAACCCCTCCTCCGGATGCGGAATTCAGCCTGAGACCATCGATCAGGACAAGGCACTGGTTGGCGCTGGCCCCGCGCAGCGAGATCGTTGAATAGCTTCCAAGCCCGCCAATGGAACGTACATTGGCCCCATTGGCACCCCTCAAGACCTCTTCTGTGGTGGAAAAACGGGTCTTATAATGCCTTGTATCGATGGTCTGGCCAAAGGCAGTGGGTTCTTCTTTGACCTCGGGTGCATTGTTTGAGATTCGATCGGCAACTACATATATGGGTTCAGCCATAAGGCAGGCAGGAAATATACATATCAATATGCATAAAATGATTCTTGTCTTCATCGGGGCATCTCTCTTGTTTGTCAGTTACCCCAGAGACCGGCCATGAGGTGTCCGCACGTGGTTGGTCTGCTCCTGTGGACAGGTCTTCTGACTTACGGATCATCCAAAGACCTTACCTTCCCAATCACTCAGTGGCTTATGCCGGTCTATTGTCCCCGTTTACAGCGGCGGATCCCGTCCCGGATTTTCACCGGGTTCCCTTGATTCCACAGCAGGGATTTTTTTTTGGATACCATTACATCCTTGATAAGTCAATCATCTGTCTTGATTGCGATTCTGGCCTGTACTCAGATCCCAAGAAAGGATGCGATGCAATGTGATATGGGCGACATCTTGATGGGGATGGGGCCAAGCCGGGTCTGGATGAGTTCGAAGATGGTTTCTCCAGGCTCACGGGTATCCAGGTAGGCATAGTCGACTGTAATGCCCTTGTGCCGGATCTGTCCGCGTTGAATGACCTCGATCCTATGTTTTTTGCAGGCAGCGATCCTGGACTCGAGGTCATTGACCATAAAACCCAGGTGATGCAGTCCCTCGTGCGTATCAAGCGTGTCATTGTAGAAACTTGCGGCAATCCCGCTGCTGCCGATGACGAGTGGCTGTGTGGCGCTGTTGATAAGGGCAGCTGCATCACGTACTGCTTTTTTATCAGGCCTGCAGGCATAATGCATTGCCCTTTTTTTTGGCTGTGCACTGGATATCGACGGCATGGCGTGTTATAGTCAGCATAAATATTAAAAATAGGAGGCAGTTATTATGTGGGAATTGAAGAAAATGTATTATCGTATGTACCAGTTCATTCTGGGTCTGGGAATGAATTTTATCCCCTGGATTGAACCCATAATTATTGACGGTCCAGGCAGTGTAAAAAGACTTCCTGCGGTTATCAAGAAAAAAGGTCTTACAAACGTTCTTGTGGTTACCGATCCCGGCCTTATGGGTCTTCACCTTCTCGATTCTTTATTTGAGTCTCTCAATTCAACAGGTATTAAATATTCCCTCTATGATCAGGTACAACCCAATCCTACAATCGACAACATCGAAGCAGCACTGAAAACCTATAATGCAAACAATTGTCAGGCCATCATAGCCTTTGGCGGTGGTTCACCAATGGATTGCGCAAAGGCCACAGCAGCCAGGGTTGCCCGCCCGAATCGTTCGATTACCCAGATGAGAGGTCTGTTTAAGGTGATAATCCCTGCTATCAAGATGGGATCTTTTTTACCCCCGACCCTTTTTGCGGTTCCAACAACAGCAGGTACAGGTTCCGAGACCACAGTAGCCGCGGTTGTATCGGACCCTCGGACCCATGAGAAATATGCGGTTAATGACCCTATTCTGCGTCCGAGATACGCAGTTCTTGACCCTGAACTTACAGTTGGCCTTCCGCCTCACATTACCTCAACAACGGGGTTGGACGCCTTGTCACATGCTGTTGAGTCCTATATCGGTAAATTTTATAATAATACAGATACCAGCGTAAAGGCCCTCCTGGCAACTAAGATGATTTTTGAGAATATTGAAAATGCATATAAGGACGGTAAAGACCTTGAGGCACGTGGACAGATGCTGCTTGCTTCGTATTATGCAGGATACTCATTCACACGTGGCACGGTTGGTTATGTCCACGGTATCGGTCATAAGCTGGGCGCCTTGTATGGTGTTCCTCATGGTCTTGCGATGTCAGTCATTCTGCCTTATGTCCTTGAGTGGTACGGTGAAGCAGCGCATAGACCCCTTGCTGAACTTGCGGAGTTTGTCGGCGTTTCCAAAGCTGGTATGAGCCAGGCTCAAAAGGCCAGGGCTTTTATTGAAGCCGTCAAGGCCCTCGACAGCAGGTTAAATATTCAGACGAAATTTGATTGCATCAAAGATGCAGACATCCCGACAATCGCAGATGCCGCATTGTATGAGTGTAACCCTACATATGCCGTCCCGAAGATCATGAACAAAGAGGATTGCATGGCAGTTGTCAAATCTCTTCAGGCATAACAAACCAAAGACAACAGGAGTTATAACTTCTGGCAAGGCCAGAGGTTATGACTCCTGGTCACAGAATAAGCAGATGCAGGTCTTGCAATGCTTTCCCCGCTTCAGGCTGTTGTTTTTCAGATGTGTCATTTCAAGGCCTGCCCCTTTATCTTGTATGCAGGCCTAAACCAGCTGGCTGATCAGCAGGGATGTTCCCAGTATGATGATAAAAAGGGCGCCGCCTATTTCCAGGCCATGCCTGAGATGGGGGTTGGTTGTTGCCTGTTTGGTGCCTGAGCCTAAGATTGCAATCATGGCCACGGTCAGGCCCATGCCCAGGGACATGCTCAATGCCATTATCACGCCCAGGCTCATCAACTGCATGGACATGAAAAAGAGCAGGATTATCATGGCGCCGGGGCAGGGTACTAACCCGATGGAAGCAATCATGGCCAGGCCGTCTTTGGGTGAAAACTCTGTATCTTGCTCTTTTTTGCAGATTGCCCGGATGCGGCTCAGCAGCAGATAAATACCGATCAGGATGATCAGGCTGTAGCTGATCAGGACCAGGTTTTTACTGATGTCATGGAAGGTTGAGCTCATGCGTCCCAGGGAGAGTTTGTAGATGATCAGCACCACGACAATGGCGCTGACCCCGTGCATGAAGGCTGCCAGGGAACCGGTCAGGATTCCTTTTTTCAGGTTGCCTTCGCGCGTCAGCAGATAGGCCAGAATCACGCTCTTGCCGTGGCCGGGTCCTATGGCATGCACAATGCCATAGGCAAAGGAGAGCCCCAGTATGATCAGCAGACTAAGCGGCCGGCCGCCGCTCTTATATTCATGGACATAGCCGACCATCAGGGTCTTGAGTCCTTTTTGGGCCTGGTTAATCTGCAGTGCAGACTGTTGTAATATATTCAGTCCCTGTGGCTCGGGCTGATCTCGGAAGGGATTGGCCCAGAGCGTTAACGGTATTATCAGGAATAATGCGAGCAAGAGTTTTTTTCATCTGAGCCTGAGATCAAGAACGGTTTCTTCCGGCACTATCATGCCATTGTAATAGCTCAACCCGGGATTTCTTTGTTGTTTGATGGTTGCGCTGAACCTGCTGTCTTTGATTCGGCCGGGCTGGCAGTCTATCTGCGTATAGTAGCTCTCATCATAGATGGCCAGGCTGATCTTTTTGGGCGTATGTGAGGCCCTTACATGACAGGGAATTGTAAATGAGTAGACCAGTTGTCCATCTTCATTAATCGCATTGAATTTGGTGACAAATTGGACTTTGAAAGGACGGCCGTCAATGTTGATGTGCGTGAAATATCCAAAATTTTTCAGATAATCAAAGGCCTCTTCCTTGATTGTTGCCACCTCATTTTTTTCCAGCACGCCATTGGCATTGGCGTCATAGTCCATGATAAAGGTGGCCCCGAACATTTCATCAAAGACCCAGCGCACATCTATGGCGCTTAAACCATTATTGTCAAAGACAAAGGTGGTCTGAGAATCAATAAAGACATGGGGGTGGGCCATGAGGTTCAGCGGGATCAATACCAATAGCAAACTGAGCAGGATCTTTTTCATCCCGTGTTTTATAGCCGTGATTCTTTTTAGATGCAATTTGATTTTGACAGCTATATTGTTACCTGTATCCAGCTCTTGCCTGTATCTGGTTTTCGGTATTAACCTTGATGGTTTCGCAAAAAGTCAGAAGACACCTTTTTCGTCATTTTTGCCTGCCTGTACGCCGCACGCAGACAGGCAAAAGCGGGAATCCAGTAAATTCAACAACTCCTGGATACCGGATCAAGTCCGGCATCCATGTTTCGGGGTTTTTGCGAGTTTATCAAATATCCAGCGGGCAAAGTTCAGCTTGTTATTTTCGCCCGGCATAAATAAAACGGCAGACATAGATCACGGGCCAGGGCAGCACAAGGATCATGCTCAGCACGGACAGGTGCCAGCCCTGGGTGATCAGGCCGCTGCCCAGCTCGGCCACCCTGTCAGGCGGGGCAGCCATGCCGCAGACAAACAGCCCGAACCATACGTAGAAAAAGAGAATGGCATGAAAGTGGTATTTTATCAGATAAACAATCTTTTTCCAAAAACCCTTTTGGGGATATACAATACTTTTTTTGTCGGAATCTGTCATGATTTAGCCCTCTTTTTATAGGTTCATCAGGATCGTAAACGGCATTATGATAATGATAGCAATCATAAACCCCCATAATACAATCGTCTTTTTCAAATCGCTCCAATCGTGTTTGAATTCAACCCACCTGAACGACAGCGAGAACATGAATACCAACAAAAACCAGTCGATGAAGTTGGTAAGGGGGATGCCCAGGGGCCGGGTGGGATACCTCATGCCGTTCGGAAAGAATTGTGCGATAAATCTTGAGATCGGGTTGTCGGGCGTTTCCATCCAGACATGGTTGCTAAAGTTGTATGGGTCGATCACGCCAGCTGTGATGGTGTTCACACCTTCGGCGCAAGGCACCCAGATCCACCAGTTATAGATACTGGCCAGCGGGTCCTCGATCAGGTCGATCATTACCAGCAAAGAGGCGTCAATGGCCGCAAGCAAGACCAGTGTCTTGATAAAGGGGCCCTTGAACAGGGTAAAGTTTTGTTGGTCCTCGCTGAAGCCATCCACCTCATAGGTTTGTAAAGAGCGGGGACCATATACGATCCGGTTGGTGAATTCGATCACTACATATACTATGGCTACCCAGGACGCCGGGTTGAGCAGAGGGGTGGCGTAGACATAAAAATGAAAGCCCGGATAGACATAGGCCCCGCACAGCACGCCGATATTCTCCACCATGGCGGTCAGGAAAAAACCGGCCGAAAACTCGCGCAGGGTCCTTTTCCAGCCGTGGACCCAGTTTGAATGCATAAAACACAGCACAAACAGGCCTATCAAGCAGATCTCAAAGGTGCTTTTCAGGTATTGCGCGGGTTCGACCCCCAATAATTCAAAGATTGTGAGAACTATAATTTATCTCCTTCTTGCCGAGCAGGTTCAGCTTATTATTCCTGGCCTGGTTAAGTTCTCGTGCGTAATTCTTCAGGCACTTCTTCATTCATGACGTATTCCGGCCAGTTGCGCCTGGGCACCATCTTGATGGCATTGCCGGGGCAAACCTTTACGCACTGCCCGCACCCGTAACAACGGTCAGGTGAGACAAGGGCTGAATGATTTACCCCGTTTTTGGTGACGATCTCTCTGGCATTGAAATGACACACCCCAATGCAGCGTCCGCTGGCTTCGCACTTGGTCTTGTCTGTGACGGCAATCGAGTCGCCATGGATGATCACCTTGCTCTTATAATCAATGGCCTCGTTGGCTATAAAAGGCGCGCATGTGGCTGACGAACAGTGACATATCCCGGCGTCGCCATCCCTTATGATATAGACATTCGAGACCAGGCCCATGTTCTGGAATTCATGTTCCTTTTCGAGCAGCTCCTTTTTGGATATCATGCGGTAGGTCTCCAGTTTGCCGAATTTTTCTCCGCAGGTGCCAATCTGTACATCGACCTCGGTCGGTGTCTGCCTAAACATCTCAAGTCTGTCAGCGGCGATATCCCTTGCATCTGGGCCAAGCTCTTCGGCCGTATCCAGCCGGCAGGCGCAGGGCCCGATGGCAATGGCCAATTCATCCGGCAGATTTTCGATATAGTTGTAGATCTCGGTGTCGGTCATGACCTTGGTGGCCATGGTTGTCGATGCCAGGACATCGCTGATGCGATGGAGAGTTTTCAGAGGCATTTTTTTCTCCACCTCCAGGAATTTCATGATGTTTTGCATTACCAGTGGTTCACAGGGGGCGTAAAACTGGATTAATTTTTGGCGACC
>JAYEKR010000121.1:0-3698 GCA_034661115.1 Thermodesulfobacteriota bacterium
AACTATTGCTTTGTATTCTATTGCTCTTGACTCAGATAAAACGTTTCTTCTGATGAGTTTTCGCAACCATGATTTGGTTTCTTCAAGTGAACGGCTACTATAGATAAAACTTTTTCCTGTCTCCCCATTTTCTAATTTCCAATTTCCATTTTCTAATTTCCATTTTCCAATTTCAAGCCGTGAACGGCTACTGAAAAAGAATGCGCCCGACAGGGTTCGAACCTGTGGCCTTAGGCTCCGGAGGCCTACGCTCTATCCAGCTGAGCTACGGGCGCATATCCATGAGGCAGTCAATTGCTTTTTCAAGGCCGTCAAGCGTTATCTCGAACATCGGGAACAGTTTGTTTATGGTCGCGATGGTCTCGCTGTGGGACCAAGCATATGCATGTCTCGGGTTCAGCCATACACGATGTTTAAATGTGTTTGCAAGTGTTTCCATCCTTTTTATACTGGATTGCCTTTGAGGCGCATTATAATAGATATTGCCGTGGCGGCTGAAGAGTTCATAGGGTGCCATGTATGCATCCCCCACCATGATGACCCTTGTATCCGAGTCATAGCGTGCAAGGTCTTCTATATTAACGGGTTTTTCATATCGTGCCGGGTCTTTCCATACACGGGAATATATCGTATTGTGAAAATAGAATATCCTGAGGTCCTTGAACTGGTCCCTTGCATGGTTGAAAATCGTTTGGACTACGCCGATATAGGGGTCCATGGAGAAGCCCCCATTGTCTATCATGAGGATCACCTTGAGTTTGTCCCTGAGTGCGCGATCAAAGCAGATCTCGATCTCGCCGGCGTTTTTCATGGTCTGGTATATGGTCTCGTCGATATTCAGGCGGTCCTTTGGCCCGGAAGGTGTCATGTGTTTGAGGCGGCGCATGGCCTCGTTGATCTGTGCAGGGCCGATCCTGCCATCCTGTGTATAGTCCCTGTAACGCCGGTCAAGTGCCACCTTGATGGCTGAGTGATTATGTGAGGCCCCGCCGACCCGCATGCCTCCGGGGTGATACCCGGAGTGTCCCACCGGAGATGTGCCGCCCGTGCCTATCCACCGGTTTCCGCCGTCATGGCGTTCGCTCTGGTCCTCCATGCGTTTTCTGAAATATGCTTCGAGCTCTTCAGCGGTCATCTTTTTGACCTCATCTTCGCTCAGGCCAAGGACCTTTGCCATTGTCTTCGGGTCCTTGAGCCAGTCTTTGAGCATGGACTCGATCATCTTGTCCACCTGTTCTTCCATGTCGTCAGGCAGGTCTTTTCCATGAAAATAATGTGCAAATATTCGGTCATAGATGTCAAAATGCCTCTCGCTCTTGATCATGACGGCCCGGCCAATGGAGTAGAAATCTTCCAGGGACACGATAAGCCCCTTTTGAAGGGCCTCGTGCAGGCGGATAAAGCCTGTGGGGGAAAGTTTAAGCCCCTTTTGTCTCAGGAGATAGAAAAAATCGATAAACATTAGGATCCCCTAAAAGGTGGATGCGGTCTTCTGGGAAAGCTTGAAGTCCTCGCTCTTTTTGAAGAGTACACCCAGATAGGGGACATTGCCCCTTGCCAGGTATGAGGGATCAAAATCCGGGTCCATGAGCAGGATGCGTATCCAGTTGATGAGCTCCCGGGTGGCTGGCCTTTTTTCAAGCCCTCTCATATCCCTGAGGCGGTAGAAAGTCTCGATACAGGAATGGGACATTTCTTTGTCCAGGTCAGGAAAATGCGCCTGTACGATCTGGCGCATCATGTCACGGTCAGGAAAGGCAATGTGATGAAACACGCATCTTCCCAAAAATGGATCGGAGAGGTCTTTTTTGGAGTTCGATGTGATGATCATGATGGGGCGGTGCCTGGCCTCAATGGTCTTATCGATCTCTATGATATCAAAGGCCATCTGGTCCAGGACATCGAGGAGGTCATCCTGGAAATCCGTATCCGCCTTGTCTATCTCGTCGATAAGCAAAATGGTCTTTGATTCGGCTGTAAAGGCCTGGCCGATCTTTCCCATCTTGATATAGTTTTCGATATTGCTTACGTCCCTCTGTGAGTCTGAAAAACGGCTGTCATTGAGCCGCGTAAGTGTGTCATATTGATATAAAGACTCGACCGCCTTCATGCTTGATTTGACATTAAGGGTGATCAGATCAAGCCCCAGGTCCTCTGCAATGGCATAGGCCAAAAGGGTCTTTCCCGTGCCCGGTTCCCCCTTTAAGAGCAGTGGCATCTCCAGCTTTATGCTTGCGTTTACAATCTTTGAGAGTTCCGGATCCAAGACGTATGATTGTGTTCCGCTGAATTTATGTGTATCCATGGCAAGACTCCTGATAATTTTATATGCCCATAGCATAAAAGGCAGAAAGGAGAAAGGAGAAAGGAGAAAGGTTTGCAAAATGTAGGGGCAGGCCTCTGTTCCTGCCCATTCGTCCTTCCCGTTCCCCATTCGTCATTCCCGTTCCCCATTCGTCCTTCCCGTTCCCCTTTCGTCATTCCCGCGAAGGCGGGAATCCAGCCTTTTGCACGTGGTTTGCGGGAATAAATCTTTTAAGTTATGCGGAATAACTGCCGATAAACAGGGGATATGCATATCGATCATAAACAGGTTAAGGGACGTGCCGCCACGAGTGTCCAGGGTTTTACCATGCTGGAGCTCATGATAGTGGTGGTTATCATCGGTATAATGGCAGCAGTGGCCGTGCCCAATATGGGCGGATGGCTCGCAAAAAGGGATCTCAATTCCGCGGCACGCACCATGTTTTCTCATTTTCAGCAGGCCAGGAGCCGTGCGGTGATGGATAACCAGTCTGTAACCATTACCTTTACCACCAATGCGGCCCCCACACAGGATTCATATATCGTGGATGAAGGCGCCACCAATATAGTGCCGTTGACAACACTGCCTGCAGGAATCGATATGACAATTGGCTCGGGGTTTGCAAGTAATACAGGTGGGATTGACGGCCTCGGGATCGCCACTACACCCGGCAGTGTGGTTTTGACAAGCTCCAAGGCACCCACTGCGGACAATACCAGGACCATAACCCTGTCATTAGGAGGGAGTGTTACGATAATGCCATGAATATATATTATGCGCAGGACAATAAGGGGCTCACCCTGATTGAGCTCATGATCGTTATGGTTTTGTCGCTTGTTCTCATGGCCGCGGTGTACATGGCCTACCAGGCCCAGCACAAGACCAGCAGTGAACAGCAGCAGGTGTCGGCTGTGCAGCAGGACCTGCGGGCAGTTATGAATATTATGGCAAAGGATATACGCAATACAGGCTGTGACCCTTTAAATAAAAACTCATTCGGTATACAGGATGCGACGTTGAGCTCGAATTCCCTGGATATCACCTATGACCTCAGTAAAAATGGAACCACTGATGCCAAGCAGTCCGCATATACCCTGGCCGGAAACCAAATACAGAGAAATGGAACCACACTGGTAAACAATGTCACCACCCTCGAGTTTGTATACATAGACGCGGATGATGCTGAAATCACAGATACCACAGCCATTGCAGATGTGCGGTCCATACAGGTACAGGTCTCTATACAGAGCCCTGACAAGACGTTCACCAGGACGCTGACCCGGCGGATAAAATGCAGGAATCTGGGGCTCTAAGGATGAACATAATGGAGAAGATATACCGATCAGTGGAATCGAAAAAATGCGAGCGCGGGTTTACGCTCATTGAACTGGTG
>JAYEKR010000122.1:0-3679 GCA_034661115.1 Thermodesulfobacteriota bacterium
ACGAAAGTGCATGATAAACGGCTCCTGAAGCTCATACGTAAGTTCCTCACATCCGGAGTGATGATAGGTGGCTTGGTAGAAGCTGCCGATGAGGGCACCCCTCAGGGAGGCCCACTCTCTCCGCTGTTGTCTAATATTGTGCTGGACGAGCTTGATAAAGAGCTTGAAAAGCGTGATTTGCGCTTCGCCCGTTATGCGGTGTCATCAGCGATATAAAACCAGGCCAAAAACAGCGGGACAAAAGTAGGCCACGAGCAGCGGTAGGATAAGGCCATTTGGTCATTTCATTCATATTATTCAAGCAAGATTTAGAAAATCCTTATAATTTTTTTAATTCCCTCCATATTATTCTTTCAATTCCCAATAGTTCGATAGATACACCATAAATATTTATTATCAGCAGGTGGTGTATATGAGACGGGAAAATTGTTGTAATTGCGGTGAGTTGTTTGATTTAAGTCCGAGGCACAAGAATCAAAGTTATTGCATGAAGCCGGAATGCCGCCGCGCCAGGAGGGCGGCATGGCAAAGGCAAAAAATGCACATTGATCCAGACTACAGGGCCAATCAAAAGGTGAGCAACAAGAATTGGGCACAAAATAACCCCGACTACTGGAAAGAATACCGTAGTCGCAACCCGGACAAAACCCAGAGGAACCGAATACTTCAAGGGGTGCGTAACAGGAAACGCAAGGGGACATCTGTGAATGCAAAGATGGACGCGTTTTCTATTGCAAAGATGGACGCGTTAAATCCCAGTGAAGTCGAGGTGGTAGGTCGGTTCTGGCTGGTGCCCGTGATTGCAAAGATGGACGCGTCAATGGTAAATATCCTTAGAATATCATCACCTTAGGTTTGATTGCAAAGAAGGACTTGTTAGGAAGTCGGCTGTGATTGTGATAATTTTTATTGCAAACCTTGGTAAAGGAGGCAGTCATGACGGAAAAAAGGATTCTCAATCCGGACAGGGTCAGGCGTATTGATGGTGGTTTCAGTTTTATCCCCCATCGTTTTATCACGGATGGCTTTCTGGGGGCTTTAAGCCAGAAGGAGATCCTTCTTTACATGTTTCTTGTTTTGGTTTCGGACCGAAACGGGCTTTCGTTCTACAGCTATGACTCGATCTGTTCCCATCTTGAATTCAGTGTTGATGAATACATAGAGGGAAGAAACGCACTGATCGGCAAAGGGCTTATTGCCTTTGACGGCACCATTTTCCAGGTACTGGCTCTGCCCCCTGAACCGATGGAGTGCAGGAAAAAAGGGGGTGTTAAATATGATTGACAGGCAAATGGTTTTCGAGGTCCACAGGCTCAAAAACATGGGGTATTCTCAGCGAAAGATTGCCAGGGAGCTCAGGCTGGGGCGTGATACGGTGGGGCGATATCTAAAAGAGCCGGACAGGGTATATGCCGTAAACAAGTCCAGGCCGAGCAAGCTGGATGCATATCATGAACTCATAGATCAGATGCTGGAGGAATACCCGTATGCAAATGCACCAGTAATCCTTCAGCGTATCCAGAGCGAGGGTTTTGACGGGGAGATCTCCATTGTACGTGGATATCTTCGCAAAAAGCGGGGACAGTTTAAAAGTCGCCAGGCCTTTATACGATTTGAATCACCACCCGGCAGACAGATGCAGATCGACTGGGGTCATTTCAATACACTGACCTATGGCAACACAAAAAGAAGGCTCTACGCCCTGGTGGTAACCGAGGCCTACAGCCGCATGCTCTATGTTGAATTCACCCATTCTCAGAGACAAGAGGCCCTGCACCAGGGCCTCTTGTCTGCCTTTAAGTTTTTTGGTGGCACACCTCAAGAGGTAATTGTGGACAATATGCTGACCGCAGTGATTGAACGTCAGGGCTCGGTTATACGTTATAATGATGCCTTCCTGGATTTTCTAAGGGTATTCGGGATTAATCCGAAGGCCTGTAATGTAAGGGCGCCATATGAAAAGGGAAAGGTGGAACGAAGCATTGGGTATATCCGTCAGAACTTCTGGCCATTGCGGTCTTTTAAAGATCTTAGTGATGTGCAGGCCCAGATGAGGGGGTGGCTCAACGGCACAGCCAATGTACGTATTCACCAGACCACGGGAGAACGTCCGTTTGAGCGCTTTGACAAGGCAGCGTTGAGACCTTTACCACAGATGCTGCCTGACTGTAGAGAGACCACGAGTGTGGTGGTACATAAGGATTTTGCAGTACAGTTTGACGGCAACGCATATACCGTACCGCCCTGGAGCATTGGAAAACAACTCACCATCAAGGCAGATCAGACTGCTGTCAGTATCTATCATAAAGACAAGCTGATCGCGACGCATAAAAGATGCTGGGAGCGCAAAAAACGCATTGAGATCCCGTCTCACCAGGAACAGGTGCGCAAACTGCACAAAAGGCTGTGGCAGGATCGTCAGGTAGCCATGTTTTCATCCCTGGGTACAGAAGCACTGGATTACATTGAGGCCCTTGCCGGGGCGAGACAACCCATCAAAAAAAACGTCATCAGGATGCTGGCCCTCAAGGATGAGTACGGGGCCACTTCGCTTATTTACGCAATCCGCAAGGCCATGGAGTACAAGGCCTACGGGGCTGACTATATAGAGAACATCCTTTATCAGGAGATGACCCCGCAAAAAAAACATCCGCCTCTCAAAATGAGGAATGACGCATTGAACCACATACAGCTCACAGAACCATCCCTGGCTGAGTATGACACGTATGTCCTCAAAAGGAGGCATGGAAAAGATGATTGAAACCGTAAGTGAAAAATATAAGGCATTAAGAATGAGGGCATCCTGCGAAAACCTTCCCCAGGTCATGGAGATGGCAAGCCAAAAAAACTGGACAGCCCTGAGTGTTATTGATCACCTCCTTGATCTGGAACTGGAATCCAGGAGACAAAACAGGATGGCTCAATGCTTCAAACAATCCAAACTCAATGAGAAACCAACTATCGACCAGTTCGACTTCAACTTCCATATTTCGCGCAAGAATCAGAAAAGCCGGATACTGAACCTTCTGAACCTTGAATTTGTCAAGAACCAACAGGATATCATCTTCATCGGCAATCCCGGGGTCGGCAAAACCTTCCTGGCCAAATGTATCGCCTATACCGCCACCTTATCCGGCATCAAGACACTCTTTACCACCACAATGGATATGATCAACCATTTGACCGCGGCAGAAGCCGACCATTCCCTGCTCAAAAAACTGCAATACTATCAATCGTTTGATCTCCTTGTCTGTGACGAGATCGGATATCTTCCGCTCAATGCACAGGGTTCAAATCTGTTTTTCCAGGTCATCAGCCAAGGGCATAAAATAAGGTCTACCATTATAACGACCAATCTGTCCTTCGCCCACTGGGGAAACATCTTTGATTCTACCATCCTGGCAGCAGCGATCGCTGACCGACTCGTTTACAACTCGGAAATCCTTGTCCTGGAGGGACCAAGCTATAGGAAAAGACAAAAAATTAAAAAAGCAACCTGAATAAAAACAACACAGGGACCATCGCCAATACATGTTCTGCGTGCCCGCTGAATGCCCGCATCACACTGCTGCGTCCTGCGCACTGACTGGCCTACTTCTATCCGACGTTTTTGGCCCTGTTCCTGGTCGCTGATGACACATTGACGCCATAAACCAGGCAATATGCGCTCAACTAACAA
>JAYEKR010000123.1:0-3652 GCA_034661115.1 Thermodesulfobacteriota bacterium
ATGGTTTTGTGTGAACCCTTCTGTAATCCGAGTCTTTTCCTGCTGGCCCAGGCGGTTTTTGAATTTCAGGAAGATCCTTGATTTCGGTACGTTCTCCAGTATGTGGGACCAGATACAAATCATCTCCATGGTAATCTTTGCCCTGTTGTTAAAACACCCGAAGGTGATGCTGCCGGGATCATGGGCAGGCAGGGGTTTGATCCCCGGTGTATCCTTTGGGGGCCTGTAGCAGAGGAATCCATTGGGCATATGGATGAGTCGTTCTGAGTGCAGGTGGTCTGTCATGCCAGGCGGGTCTGCCGATGCGTCCGTGATGCGGTAGTCCATGGTCTGCAGCCCGGAGGTGTCAGGATAGCCGAGATATGTCACCTGGACAGGCGCTGACCTGCGTGCGAATACCCCCATGCGGTTGTTTGCCGTGTGTCCGGCAAGGTCAACAAGGATATCGATACCCTCTGACCGGATAATCGACGACACCTTGTCATCGTCCATACAACAGGTGTCTTTCCACCTGTCACAAAGATGCCTGATCTCCTTTGTTACATGGTCAGTGTCAGCGGCATCGCTGTAACAATACACCTCAAAGGCAGTCCTGTTGTGCGATGCAATAACTGGCTCGATAAAATGGGCAACAGGGTGGGTCTTGAAGTCAGGGGATATGTAGCCGATTTTCAGCCTTTTTTCCGGGTCCCTGTCGTTTTTAAAGGAATATTCAGGGCTGTTTATACAAAGCGCATAGATAGCTGCCCATTTTTTATGTTCCTTGAAGAGTTCTTTTGGGGATATTTCGTCTGTATAATGCAGCGCAAGGAGGAGATTGGAGCGGGTTTGGTGAAGGTTCGGGTTGATTTCCAGGCATTTTCTGTGGCAGGCAATTGCCTCTTTCAGTTTGCCCTGGCTGGTCAAGACCGTACCAAGGTTGTTGTATGCAATCGTATTGTCCGGGAGTGCTTTTAAGGCCTGCCTGTAACATTGTATTGCATCTGTTTGCCTGCCCATATCCATTAATATTACCCCGAGGTTGATATAGGCCTTTGGATGGTTGAATTTTATGGCCTGATTATAGCAGGTGACGGCCCTGTCAATATCCTTGAGTCCTTTATATGTATTCCCGCAATTGTAATATGCCTCGGCATAGTCCGGTTTTATCTCTATCGCCCGCAGCAAATATTGTTCGGCATCGTTATACATTAAGATATCATTCATGGTGGCGCCGAGATTGTTGAGGGCTATTGCATAATCCGGCTTTAGCCTTATTGCCTCTTTATAATGGTGGATGGCCCTGTCTGTCTGCCCGCTGGACCTGAGGATATTAGCGAGGTCGTTCCTGAATGCCGGATTGCCGGGTGCAATCTCAACGGCCCTTAACAGGAGGTTTTGTGCAGACGTCATATCATTGGATTGAAAGGCCCCGATCCCCGACATGTGCAGTGTATCGGAATCTTCAGGGTTGATTGCGATGATCTGCCTGTAGATATGCATTGCCTTTTCTACCATGCCATTGCGGTGAAGGTGAATGGCCTCTTGAAACATGGCCTGCGCGTCTGCGGGGTCCCCCCCTGTGTTGTTTTCCATATTATCCCCTGTCCTGTCCTGGATCAATGGATGGGTCATTGTGGTTTTTTCTCTGTTTTGACTGCACATGTTTGATCTCTTCCAGATTCATTGCAGCGTCCCGGTATTCAGGGTCTATCTCGAGGACTTTTTTGAATGTGTCTTTTGCCATTTTTGTATCCCCTGAATGCCAGTACATGACACCGAGGTTGTTGAGCGCAATGGTGTTTTCAGGTGCGATTTCAACGGCACGGACAAAGGCGCATTTTGCATCTAGGAGATCTCCCTGTTTAAACATCTTTTCTCCCTGCTCGATAAGGATCTCTATCGGGTCTTTGAGGGGGGCATGGTTTCCGGTTGATCCCTGTTCGTCCCTGGACTGTTGCTCATTGCACCATTTTGTCCACATCTTTTGGTATTCATCTTCAAGGGTATGTGTAATCCCCTGCTCGTCCATGAGAGGGGAGTTTTTCATGATGGACCTGAGCTCCTTACGCAGGCGGCCTTGTCTTTGACTGTCATGTGCGAGTTCGACTGCCTTGAATATATATTCATCTATCGATCTGGCCACAAGCGCATCAAGGCCGAGGTTTGACAGTATGCTGTAGCCCACGCGTGAGATGTGTATGTCACCCATGAGTGCGATGACCGGAACCCCCATCCACAGGGCCTCGAAGGTGGTGGTTGTGCCGTTATACGGAAAGGTGTCCAGTGCGATATCCACTGAGTTGTACAGGTCAAGGTGGTCTTTTTTTGACGGTATATTGCCCAATATCCTTATCCTGTCTGCAGGGATTGTGTTTTTGCCAAAGAGATCCAAAAGGTGATTCTTTGTCGGTTCATCATTAAGCACGGGTGATTTCAGTATGAGCATGGACCCTGGAACCTTTTTTAGTATTTCAGACCAGACGCGGATTGTCATGTCTGATACCTTTGAGCGGTTATTGAAGCATCCAAAGGTGATAAAGCCTGCCCTGGCAGCAGGTGGGGCCTTGACCCCCGGGGCGTCTTTATCCGGTCTGTAGCACAGGAATCCATGCGGCAGGCGGATGAGTTCTTCTGTATGAAGGTGATCGGTTTTGCCCTTGGGGTCGGCCCATGGATCTGTGATTCGGTAGTCCATGGTCTCCATTCCAGTGGTGCCGGGATAGCCGATATATGTAACCTGGATGGGTGCCGGCTTGAGAGCAAACAGGGTGAGCCGGTTGTTGCCGGTATGGCCTGAAAGGTCGACAAGGATATCAATGCTGTCTTTGTGGATCAGATCTGATGCTTCAGGGTCTGCCATTTCAGAGATATCGCGCCAGTGGTCACAAAGGGCCTCAAATCCTTTGGTTTTATTGTCTGGTTGATCAACTGTTGAATAACAGAAGACCTCGAAGTGTTCCCTGTTGTGGGACGCTATAACCGGTTCGATAAAATATGCAACGGAATGTACGCGGAAATCAGGTGAGACATAACCGATCCGCAGCCTTTTTTGGGGATCACGGTCGTTTTTATGTTCAGGTATCAGGCCTTTCATGGGTAATGCGTAGATCTGTGCCCATCTTTTATGCTGGTTGAATATCGCTTCTGGATCAATGGGTTCTGTATACTGCATCATAAAAAGAATATTGGAGTGTGTGCCTGCGGCATTTTCAGGTCTCAGATCAAGTGCCCTGTAATAGCATGCAAGCGCCTTTGTAATATTGCCCTGATCGTTCAGGCGGTTTGCCATATTATTATAGGCACTGCTGAAGTCCGGTTTCAGCTGGATCGCCTTTTGATAGCAGGCAATGGCCTTGCTTGCCTGCTGCTGTTTTTCATATCCCTGGCCGAGATTATATATAATCTCGGCGGAATTCGGCCGCATGTCTGCTGCACGGCGCAGACACAGTACCCCGTCCGTGTATTCCCCGATATCCACCAGGGTTATCCCCAGGTTATTGAGCGCGTCCGGGTTGTCGGGCCGTTTTTTCAATGCCTTTTGAAGGTATTTTATGGCCTCTGTGGACCTGTGGGTTTTTATGAGAGCATTACCGAGGTTATAAAGGGCAAATGCATGGTCAGGGTTTAATTGCAGGGTTTTTTCCAGGAAACCGATGGACTCATCGTATCT
>JAYEKR010000124.1:0-3638 GCA_034661115.1 Thermodesulfobacteriota bacterium
TATCTTTCATACCACGGAACCTTTTCTGACCTGCCCCATACCTTTATTATGAAAAAATGGAAGGAACATTATCCTTTATTCAAAGAAATACTGGAACAGGAGATACAGGGTCAATAGACTGCAGGAAAAAACCGTTCAAAAAGACGATCTGCAGATGTTCAGGCTGGAGGAAGACAGGGATGCGTGATAATATGAATGTCGGCATGTTTGAAGCGGCTGAAAAATAAGCGGAGGACCAGGACACATGAAGGCATTGAGTCCCATTATGAAGATCAAGGCACAAAAAATGACTGGCTTCAGCATGAACGATCTCAGCAGGTACTATCAAAGGAGGGGAAATGAAAAACCGGTTTATCGACCTGTCCATTGCCATTGAAGACGGACTCCCCAGCGATCCACCTGTAATGATCCCGAAAATCACATACATAGACCACCAGATGGGGGCAGAGACCATGAAAGCATTCTACCCCGGGCTCAGCGAAAAAGATCTCCCGGACGGGCTCGGATGGGCCGTTGAGCTGCTGGAGGTATCAAGCCATGCCGGCACCCATATGGATGCACCCTGGCATTATCACCCTACACAGGACAGGGGAAAAAAGGCACTCACCATTGACGAGTTCCCTCTTGAATGGGCCGTAGGTAACGGGGTAAGGCTGGACTTCACGGACAAACCAAACGGATACAATATCCTGCCCCGGGACATCCGGGAAAGGCTCTCTAAGATCGGCTACAGCCTCAGGGAGGGTGACATCTTCCTTGCACATACAGGTGCGGACAAATACTGGGGAACCACGGAATACCTTGTCAGGGGATGCGGATTCGGCAGGGATGCCACACTCTGGCTCATTGACCAGGGCATACATGTAGTAGGAACAGATGCCTGGAGCTGGGACCGACCCCTTGCCTTTCAGGCACAGGAGTTTGATAAAAATCATGATCCATCCGTTATCTGGGAGGGCCATTTCGCGGGCATTGAAAAGGGCTATTTCCAGATAGAAAAGCTGACAAACCTTGACCTTCTTCCAGATACGGGCTTTACCTTTTATTGCTTTCCCATAAAGATCAAGGGGGCCAGCGCCGGGTGGATCCGGGCCGTGGCCGAAATAAACGACAGGCCGGACAAGGAGCAGAAATGACAGACTTGAGTGGATTTTCCAGGATGACCTTTGTTGACCAGGTCAATACGATTGAAAAGATCAAGGCACAGAGATCCACCCAAGCCATCCCGGGGCTCTTTAATCTCTGCGAAAGCGAGGCACACAACGATGCCCTGCTGTTTATGATAAAGACAACGATAATGGCCCTGTTGCCCCTTGATAAAGAACAGACAGAAAAAGGGCTTTCCCTGAAAGACCCCATTGCCAGAAGACTGTGCATAGAGGCTGCAGGACAGGAAAGGTTCATGTCAACCGTCCCCATACTCATGGATATGTGCGCCACAGAAAGGGATGAAACCCTTCTCCTTGAGATCTTTACGGCCCTTTCCAGGATACATCCGGCAGGGGCCGAAGAACTCTTCAGGGACAACCTTAAAAACCAGAATCCATCCATCGCAGCAGCCTGTGCAAATGCCCTTGGTTTTTATCGGGACAGGGCCTCGGCCCATGCCCTCTTTGATATCATTGAAAATGCACAACAGGAAGGAAATTATGAGACATGCGACATCGTGACTCTCAACGCCATAACATCCCTGGGCAAAATGCATCACGACACTGCCGCTGAATTACTCACGCAGATGATACATCACAAGAACCCGACCGTCCGCCGAATCATCCACGAAAAACTTATCGAGACCGGCCCGTCTGCCCTGCCTTTGCTTGCGGATATATTCAATGGCGATGACGGGGATGCCATGATCATGTCCGCCAATGTGCTTGGGGTCAAGGCAAGCCACCGTGCATGTGATGTCCTGGTGCAGACAATGGACCGCCGGGGAGAATTCAATGCCAATATACGCTTTGCAATCTATGAGGCCCTGGGTAAAATCCCCTCTGTGGAGAGCCTTGTCTGCATAACCGAAGGGCTCAAGGAAAAAGAGGAGATGGTCCTCATGGGCATTGTGTTCAACCTTGATTCCCAATTCGACCCCCTTGTCCTTGAAAAAACCAGGGAGATTCTCCTTGAAAAAAACGAACACAGCCAGATGCTTGTCCATACGATCATCTCGGCACATGCCCTGAATATCTTTGATGCCCTTTATATGGAAGATGACACCATAGCGGAACTATTTATAAAAGAAATCAAGGCATCATCATCCCCTGACACCATCCGTGTATTCAGGAAAGCCCTCGAAAAACTCGGCAAAATGGCTACTGCCCACGATCTTCTGGATCCTGATGTGCAATCGTACAAAAAACAGGTCATTGTTGCAGATACCTCCATGTCAATGCTCCTGTTTTATACCAATATTTTATCCGACATGGGCTTTGACTGCACCACTGTCCTCAATGGAAAACAGGCATGGGACTACCTGAAGACGGACAGGGCCTTTGACCTGATCATTACCAATATGAACATGCCGGAGATGGACGGGGTTGAACTGACCCGCCTGGTCCGCGGAAAAACAACCCTTGATAATGCCCCCATTCTTATGGTTACAACCGAGACCCACGACTCACAGATCTCTCTGGCACAAAAGGCCGGCGTAAATCATTTCATACACAAGCCCTTTACATCACAGGAACTCGGGACCATGATAGCAGAAATCACCTGATATATTCACTGCCATTTCCCTGTCCTTTGTTGTGGCCGGCAACAGACCATGGCAATATTGCATGAAAATACTGGTAACCATTCACGGAACGTTGAATGTGGAAATTGGAAGTTTGGCCTTTATGCTTTTGTACTCGGGAGTATACCGACCATAGCCTTCCGCTATATTTGCGGCTATGCTGTCGGAAGATCGTATTATCTGATAGCCCACAGTGTTTTTGAACCTTTTTGTTCCCTTTATCAAAATCGTGCCAGACCATATCTGATAACGCTTCTGCCAGCTCGTAAACTCGTTTCCGTTCTCCCCAATTTCTAATTTCTAATTTCTAATTTCAAGCCGTTCACGGCTACATTTCTAATTTCAAGCCGTTCACGGCTACATTTCTAATTTCAAGCCGTAAACGGCTACATTTCTAATTTCAAGCCGTGAACGGCTAAAAATACTGCTTGCACAAGGCATGCCTTGTATATAGGATATCAATATGCTGGAACACTTCGAGCTGCAGGATCTCAGTTTTCCTTTGCTGATAAAGGATGTTCTGGAGTCACATTTCACCGGAATACTGTTTGTCTCGCATGAAGGATACAAAAAAGGCATCATCTTTAAAGAGGGCAATCTCTGCGCAATACAGTCAAACCGTCCGGAGGAACTCCTGGGTGAAGTAATGGTTCATCTGGGCATGATAAGCCAGAAGGAAAATGAGGAGTCCCTGTCTACGGCACGAATAGAAAGAACCAAGCAGGGGGTTATCCTGCAGGAAAGGGGTGTCATCGGTCCTCAGGATATCAAAAATGCCCTCAGAGTCCAGTTACAGACACGCTTTCTTGATATCTTTTCATGGGAAGAGGGCCAGGTCCAGAAAATTACCAAGGATCACATCGATACCAGGCCAGGGCTCAGCGCTAGAGAACTCTCAACGCTTGTT
>JAYEKR010000125.1:0-3624 GCA_034661115.1 Thermodesulfobacteriota bacterium
GTATTCTATTGCTCTTGACTCAGATAAAGATTTTCTTCTGGTGAGTTTTCGCAACCATGATTTGGTTTCTTCAAGTGAACGGCTACTATAGATAAAACTTTTTCCTGTCTCCCCAATTTCTAATTTCTAATTTCCAATTTCAAGCCGTTCACGGCTACATTTCTAATTTCAAGCCGTTCACGGCTACAGAATGTAAAAACGTTCTCACCTCAGAAGTCGTTGAGAACGCAGAGTTAAAACCTTTTTTATCCACAAAATACACGGGATTACACAGACAAGAGCAGAGGATAGTGAGCCCATTGACTCGGTGGTCATTCCCGGATTCCACTCTCATTTTTGCATGCCTGTGCGCCGCACGCAGACAGGCATGCAAAAATCCAGTATTTCAAACACCTCCTGGACCCCCGCTTTCACGGGGGTGGCATTCAAAAAAGCTGTCTCCTTTTTCTTGCGAACCTGTCCCTGGGTCTATATCAATGCCTTTTTCAGGATATCAAGGGCGTCCACCTCTTTGAGGTCACCCGTATAATAATCCCTGATGGCAGTGGCTGCAATCTCCACCAGATCGTCCTCTTTCACTCCGGCAACGCTGAGGCTGCCGGGCAGTCGGCTGACCTCGCTGAGACCTGTGACCAAAGCCCCTACCAGATCGGCAGGGACCTTCCCTGCGTCTTTGTCTTCCAGGTGCCCGACAGAGCCTGCCATCATACCTGCAATCCCTTCGGCATTGTCCATGGAATCGCCGACCAGGTATTCAATGCCCTTAGATAAGAGAATGCTGTTTGCCGTGGTAAAGGGGACATGAGAGGTATTTTCCACTGCGCGGGCAAGGGCATGAATGATCCCTGGACCGGATGATGAAGAGGCAATGCCGGCAAAAAACGCTGCATTTACCATACCCATCCTTGCCTCTTTGTCGTGCTTATCCCTTACCGCCCTCAAAAGACAGCCCCTGACCTGATCCATGGCCGCAGATGCAAAGATATCCACAACCGGATTTTTTTTCGCAGAGGTATAGGCCTCAAGGGCGCGAGTCAAACAATCCAGACCCTGGGTTGCCATGGTCCTTGGAGAGACAGCAGAAACCATGGCCGGAGAGATGGCAACGACATCCGCATAGAGGCTATCAGAACAAAACTCCATTTTCTTGTTCTTTTCCTCATTATAGACAGCGGCCGTATTGGTTGTTGCTGCATTTACTTCGGCCGATATTGGGATAGTGATCAGGGGAAACAGCCTGTCATTGATCTTGTCCCTGCCCTGAAGGTCAACCAGTGCCTTGTCTTCGCAGGAAACCATGATATTGGCCGCCTTGGCCGTATCCATACAGGCCCCGGATCCCAGGGCAACAAAACAATCACACCGGGTTTGCCTGAATATATCCGCAACCCTGGTTGCAATGCGCAGGCTTGCCTCATTACCGACCTCGCCGAATACATGCCCTATGGAACGATTTGAGTCGGAAAACGCGGCGTTGACAGGCCCGAGAAGACCTGCACCAAGGGATGCCCTGTCTATTACGACCATGGCCGTTTCGCAGCCTAAAAGCCCCATCTCAAAGGTGATGCTGCTGAGTGCAGTAAGGCCTGAGAGCAGCTTTACCGGACATTTGAATTCATAATAATCTGGTACACTGAACATTTTATCCTCCTGATTTTGAACTGGTCCTAAAAAAGATGCCTTACGATTGCCGGAACCAGCCCTGCATAGACCCTGAGCTTGGTTATAAACTGGGAAAAAGAAAGACCAGTCTTCTCGCGCGAGATATGGTTCATGATGACCATGGGGAAAAGATTCATTTCAACCACGGCCATGGCCCGGTTCAACTCCATTGCCACGGAATTGCTTCCCTTGAGTATGATCCGGTTTTCTGCCACTGCCTGTTCCGAACCGATAATCCCGGTAAAGGTGAGTATTCCGGAATCCAGGTTTTTGAACAAAAGTGCGCAATCGGGTGCATGTAACCCCTTTCCGAGATAATGAATGGCCCCGTCTCTTTTTTCAATGGTAATATATGGTCCGTTGGGAAGCACGCCCAGGGCGGACCTGCGGCCATCCTCCCAGTCTGCGATCTCTTTTTTCATTTCCGGCGCATTCCGGGCCACTACCTCAAAGGCAACTCCCAGGACAAAGAGTATAACATCTACAAGCAATCTCTTGGCGCGTGTCTGAACAGAGGGATAGAACGAGACACCCTGCAGGCCTTTTAATATCATATCCATCATTTTCATCCTCCTTAAAATGCCTTTTTCAGGATATCCAGGGCAACATCATAGGTGACCGCCCTGGGGTTATAGGCCTGGGCACCATCATTGATGGCTGCCTTTGCTATTACAGGAAGCTTGTCTGCTGTAACGCCTGCATCCTTAAACCGGACAGGCATACCGGAAAGCTGATTCAAACGCTCGAGGAGATTGCGGACAAGGGATACGGTTACCCCTGCCTGGTCATAGGGCCCCATCCAGGCACCTGTATCACCCAGCATACCTGAGATCTCGGCAATACGTTGATCAATCCCCTTCATGCCACGGTTATAATCAAGTACCCATGGCAACAGGATGCTGTTTGCAATCCCGTGCGGCACATGACATACACCGCCGGAGGCATGGGCTATGGCATGCACCATGCCGACATTGGCATTGGAAAATGCAATGCCTGCAAAGACCGCGGCATTGGCCATATTGAGCCTTGCCTCTTCATCATGACCGTCTTTGGTGGCACGTACGATATATTTACTGATCAGCCGGATAGCAGCGCGTGCATATGCATCCGCCATGGGATTCTTCTGCAAACAGGTATAGGCCTCGATTGCATGGGTAAGGGCATCCATGCCGGTTGCGGCCGTGAATTTCGGAGGCAGGGTTGCAGTCATCCGGGGATCCACCACTGCGATTCGTGGATAAAGCTTGTCTGAATAAAAGGCAAACTTTGCATCGATCTCCTCATTATAGATAACCGCCATCTTGGTCACCTCGGAACCCGTGCCAGCAGTGGTTGGGACAAAGATCATGGGCAAAAGGTCGTTCGTGATGTTTTCCACCCCCTGGAGTTTGAGCATATCATCCGAATCCTCACACAGATTGATATTGGCCCCCTTGGCCGTGTCCATGGAACTGCCACCTCCAACCGCTATGAAACAATCGCAATGGGTTTCTTCAAAGAGCCTTGCTACCTTGTTGCCGATACGATTGCTGGAATCCGGCGGCACCTCGTCAAAGATAAGGCCGATCGCCTTCTGAGACCCCTTGAACGCGGCCTTGACAATATCGATGAGTCCTGCGCCTGCAACACCCTTGTCCGTTACAATCATGGCCTTTTTGCACCCGAGCAGGTCCATCTCACGCGGTATTCCATCAAGCGCATTTTTGCCCGACAAGATCTTGACCGGACAATAATACTGG
Source organism: Thermodesulfobacteriota bacterium (assembly GCA_034661115.1). Lineage (GTDB taxonomy): Bacteria > Desulfobacterota > Desulfomonilia > UBA1062 > UBA1062 > JAYEKR01. Next base: position 3,402 of record JAYEKR010000125.1, read on the forward strand.
TAATAACTCGGTAACATTGTTTTCCTCCTTATCCTGTTCCGATTTGATCCATTGCCCTCACCTCACACCAGGACCCATGCAGCAGGATACTGCCCATGGACATCAGGGATGAGGACCCCACTAACATGTACCAGCTATTACATATTAACAACCATTAAACAAACAAAAATTATTTATGGATCATATAACCCGAAAAAAGCATGTTTCCGACAAGATCGGATAA
>JAYEKR010000126.1:0-3617 GCA_034661115.1 Thermodesulfobacteriota bacterium
GGGGATATCAAATCGGTCCTTGATAGTAGAAAGAAGGCGATCAAAAAATGCGCAGAAATTTAGGGTGGACAGGACGTCCATTTCCACTTCAAAGAACCTTTTTGCAATATCTTCGTTTTCCCGGAGCCTGTCCAGTAAAGTTTGATCTATTCCCTGCATGTCTTTTAAGTATATGCCATAAATAATGACAGGTGCAAACCTCTAAACCAGAGCAAAATCACAAAGGCCCTTTGTGCGGTTCACCGCTACGAGTCTCAGACGCACAGCCTGGCCCAAAGTGATTTTTTTCTTGCGTATCCGGATATACCTTCCCTCAACAATACGTACCCCTGATATATCCGGTAATATACAGATGCCGTCCGCAGGGGGGGCTTTAATCTCCACAAAGGCATTGGTTTGTGTAATGCCGGTGATTACGCCCTCAAATATTTCCCCGATATATCCGTGCATATAGGCCGCTGTCTTGAGTTTTATGGCGTCAAACATGGCGTCTGTAACAAGTCTCTGTCTTTCGGACAGGGCGGTTCCCGCATATTGAAGATATCGCCCGAACCGCTTAAGGCCCTTTTTTGACGGTGTGTTTTTTTTGAGGGAAAGTTTAAGCAGGCGGTGGCATATAAGATCCGGATATCGCCTTATTGGAGAGGTGAAATGCAGGTATCTGTTGCATGCCAGGCCGAAATGTCCCTGATCCTCAAAGGAATATACGGCCTGCTTGAGGGACCTGAGCAGCAGGGAAGAGACAAGGCGGCCGGACGGTGTATCTGCTGATGCATCGGTTATGGCCTTGAAGGCTGTATGGATGCCATGGCCGCAATGCGCAGCAGTCTCAACCCTGGAGACCAGGCCTTTATCAAGGCCAATGATATTCAGTGTGTCTGCAAGGCCCAGGAGTTTTTGGCGGTCCGGTGCCTCATGGACCCGGTAGAAGACCGGCATCTCTTTTTTTTCCAGCCACAGGCATACGGCATGGTTGGCCATGAGCATGGATTCCTCGATTATACACTCTGCAATACCCCTTGTTGACCAGGAGATGTCTTTTACCTGGCCAAGGGAATCCAGGTGGAAGACCCTTTCCGGCATTGCCAGATCCAGGGCACCTTTTTTTATGCGTTTGGCGTGCAGATATCCTGTCAACTGCTTAAGTGCCAACAGGCGTGCTGTGATTTCCGGTTCAATACCTTCGGACGATCCCTGGCTGAAAAAGGTATTGATCTGATCATAGGTGAGCCGGGCAGAGGATCGTATAATGCCTTCATAACACACATACCCGATAAGCCTTCCCCTTGGTCCAAGGTGTATCTCCACCACCATGGCAAGACGGTCCTGTCCAGGGTTCAGGCTCAGGATGCCGTTTGAAAGCACCTCCGGCAGCATGGGGATACATTTGCCCGGGAAATATACACTGAATCCCCGGGCAAAGGCCTCCTGGTCCAGGACAGATCTTTCCTTTACCACATGGGCCACATCGGCAATGGCAATGCTCAAGACAAAGCCGCCATCCGGAGAGGGCTCAATCCCCACTGCGTCATCAAAATCCCTTGCATCTGCTCCGTCAATGGTAAAAAGGATCCTGTCACGTATGTCTTTTCGTCTTTTGAGTTCATGTGACATATCGATCACTGCAGCCGATGAGGCCTCGGCCAGGGCCTTGTCGGAAAAGGACCAGGCAAGGCCGCGATTTAATACCACAGAGGCAAGATCTGCACCTGCATCATCTGGTATGTCCATGACATATTCCACCCGGGCCGTTACCACAGAGGTCCTTTTTATGGATGCAGGCAAATCAATGGTTACTGCAACAATATCCTGGTTGCGGGCCGTTTTTTCAAGGCCATGGGGGATGATAATGGTATATGGAAAAGGGGAAAAGGGGATAACGATGCCCTGGCGTTTATTTCGCTGATACCTGCCGCTGACCGGGATGAGGCCCCGTTCCAGGATGGAAAGCACGCGGCCTTTTTGACCCTTTTTGTCTCTGGATACCGAGACCTCCACAAGATCCTTGTCAATGGCCCCCCCAAGTCCACCCGGAGGGACAAAGACATCTGCCTGACCGGATTGTGTTACACAAAAGGCAAAGCCCTTTGGATTATATCGCAATCTACCCTGCACTTTCATATTATATCGGGTATAACACCCGGGTAGGCATAACACAAAGCCAATCGTTTTTAATCTCCGGTAACCGTTCATTGAAGGTTACCGGAAATTAATTATGTTGACTTTGGCATGGACGGATTGATATTTGAGGTACCATATATTGTAGATATGAAAAAAACTTTACCTGTCCTGATTATTATCCTTGTGAGTATGGTCCTGCTGTATCGTGCAGGCTATATACATATGCCCTTGACCCAGGGAGGGGGGCATACGCACAGCCTTGCACTTAAACAAAAAAAAACAGCCAGTATCAGCGAGATAGAGGACACAACCTTTACTATCCAGGATCTGAGGGGAGAGTGGATTTTTTTTATGCACTACCCAAACCAGACAAAGACCTCGGATATCAGTATTGGCAGTCAGGGTGATATTTCCAGTACTGATAATGATCTTGTTCAGGGCCTGAGGCTTTCCCTTGGAGCTCAGGGGGAGATAGCGGCCCGTAATGACCGTGTCCGGATACATGGCAATGTCCAGTCCGGAGCCCTGTATTTTAAAGGGATCGCCACCATAGGAAAAATGAAAAATCCCGTTCCGTTTTCCGCATGCAGGATCAGTACAGAGTGATATGGAGGTTTTGAAGAAAAGCCGTTTTTACGGTCCTGATGTAATATTGATTTTTCGACAGGGGCAATACCTTGTTGAAAAGACATACCGGAACAAGGCGCTGCCGATAAGGGCGCTGGGCAGGGTTTTGGTACAATGGGAAAGGTTTATCTATTCAAGACTTGCAAAGGTACAGGGGATTCCGCGGGTCTATCCATCGGGGGAGGCGTTTACCCTCATCACCCGGTATATGGGGGGTGAAAACCTCAGGGAGACATCAAAAACCCCGGACCGGGTATATTTTGAAAGGCTTGATGCCCTGATAGATGCAATGCATAAGGCCGGCATCATCCATCTGGACCTGAGAAATAGAAGAAATTATGGCATAGACCCCCAGGACCGCCCGTATCTCATCGATTTTGCCTCTTCGATATATCTCGTACGGCCTCGATGGTTGCGGGATCTTTTCCAAAAGATAGATACCATGGGTTTTATCAAGGTCAAGGCAAAGCTCAATCCCTCTCTCTTGACCGATCAGGAAAAAAGACTGCTTGAAAGGGGAAACATCCTTTCACGCATGTGGCTGCCTGGCCTCACGTCCCGCGTGATTCGTCTTTTCGGACAAAAAGGCAAAAAACCCTGACTGCAAACCCGGGGTCATGTCTTTATTCTTGCATTTTGAGGGTATTATATGAAAAAAAAGGTTCACAGTTTACGGCAAAGGCCCTTAATCTCGAATAAGAAGCAAAAGATGGCCCACTATCCTTTGTCCTTGTCTATGTAGCTTTTTGTAATCTGTGGATAAAAAGATTTTGACTCTGCGTTCTCAGCGTCTCTGCGGTGAGAACGTTTTTTCTTGTCCTCCGCCCAGGAGCGCAGCCGGAAATCCCTTTGATTTTTTGAGACATATG
>JAYEKR010000127.1:0-3616 GCA_034661115.1 Thermodesulfobacteriota bacterium
GCAACAAGGTTCTGTGTCCTGAATTGAGCGGGTTTTATCACATCCGCAGCCAGGAGGGTATGTTTGTAATAAAAATCACTCAGGCTGGATGAAAGGGGGCAGACAAGCATGGCGTCCCGGATCTGCCAGAAGGTGGTGTTGTGCAGGACAAGCAGGGGGGTAAGCAGCAAAAGCACAAAGACGACCCACTGGATAAAGGGGGTCTTTGTTCGGGGGACCTTTTTTGCCGGATATATCCAGGAAAGGAAAAACACCGGCAGGGTGATAAGGCCTGCGCCGATAGAAACAATGGGCAACTCTGTACTGAAACACAGGTAGATGGACAATGCAGCCAGGGACACAGCCGGCATTATATCATGCCGTGAAAAACGCCCCCTTGACCAGGGGACAATGGAAAAGGCCATGGCCAAAACGGCATTCATAACCCCAAGAGTAAGACCAAAAAAGACAGAACTCCCTAAAAGACATCCCATGTCTGTAATCGCAGGGTCACCAGGGGCTATAAGAGGAGACATGCCATGCGAGATATATGCCTCCATCTCCATGGATATCATCCCGGCATGTCGATGTACAAAGACAAAACCAAAGAAGGTATACAATATAATACAATAAACAAGGCCTGCGGCCGAGACCCTGAACCAGGCATTCAGGTCAAATCTCTGTAGTTTCTCAGAAAAAGAGGGAGCACCACCCATTCGTCATTCCCATTTTCTATTCGTCATTCCCATTTTCTGTTCGTCATTCCCGCGAAGGCGGGAATCCAGTATTCCTGTCTGGTTCGGCGTCTCTGGCCCCCCGCCTTCGCCTGTCTGCGTGCGACGCACTTCGCAGGCGGGGGTGACGAATGAGGATGATATGGTTTTTTTCATTCTTGGTTGTGAGCGCAGCTCATGCTGGGTTCTCAGAAACCCCGGACACAGACACTGCAAGCCTCTCCTGGATCAAAGGCCGTCACCTAACATTTCTCCCTGTGCCTGTATAGCTCTCAAGAAGTGAAGCAATCACCTCTGTGGAATGTCCGCTTTTGCGCCCGCGGACCGCCTTTACATCAGGCCTGGAAATCCAGACGTTCTTGAGATTATTCTGCTCCTTTGTAAAACGAATAAACTCAGTCAAGGCTTTGTCACAGACCTGCGTAAAACGAAGGGAATCCATGCATGCAATATCCCTCATTTGTTCAACCACACCCTTCTTCAGGCGCATGACATAGCGAATCCGTTCCTCTTTGGATCCGTTTCTCGGACCAACATACCGTCTTTGGGCCCGCACCGGGATCTCACCACCTGTCTGCCTTTGCCTGGCAAATATATACGCCTCCATGGATACACACACCAGATCCACCATGGATACATCTAGCATCCTTGAAAGTACCCTGAGTTCATTGAGTATGGATGCCCTGAAATACATCATAAAGCGGGATGTCATTGTTCCTGTATCAGTATTGTTCACCTGTCGTCTCCCAGCCAGCGGGCTGGCCCTATATCTCCATGATCTCCTGCTCCTTTGTCTTGAGCAGTTCATCTATCTCCCGGGTATACGAGTCTGTGGCCTCCTGCACCTTATCCTGGGCCTTTTTCATCTCATCCTGTGAGACTTCCTTTTCCTTTTCAAGGTCTTTGATCATGGCATTGGTATCTCTGCGGTTGTTTCTGATCTCCACCTTAAAATCCTCGGAAACCTTTCTGACCTTCTTTACCAGCTCCATGCGCCGTTCCTCGTTAAGTGGCGGTATTGGAATACGTATGAGCTTGCCGTCATTGGATGGCGTAAGCCCCAATTCCGACTTGAAAATCGCCTTTTCTATCGGACCCAGCGCGCCCTTGTCCCAAGGCTGAACCGTAATCATACGCGGATCAGGAACAGAAAGACTGGCCAACTGGTTTATGGGGGTAGGTGTACCAAAATAATCCACCATAATACCATCCATAATACCTATGGATGCCCTTCCTGTGCGTATCTTCTGGAACGCGTGTTTTAATGCAAACACTGCCTTGTCCATATCCTTACGCATATCCTTCAAGAGTTCATTGATCATTTCTCCCCCCTCTTTGCCCTCACCACAGACCCGACATCTTCCCCGTTAAGAAGCCTTGAAAGGTTTCCTTTCCGGGTCACATCAATAACCCTGAGCTCAAGGTTATTGTCTCTGCACAGGCTGACAGCGGCAGCATCCATGACTTTCAAATCCATGCCAAGGACCTGGTCATAATCAAGATCCTTGAAAAATACGGCTTCCGGGTGAACAACCGGGTCACGATCATATATGCCTGAAACCTTTGTTGCCTTTATCATGACTTGGGCCCCGGTCTCCAGCGCCCTCAAGGCAGCTGCGGTATCCGTTGTAAAAAATGGACATCCTGTACCTCCAGCATAGATCACCACCCTTGACTGCTGCATATGCTTTACTGCCCTTGCAGCCACATAGGTCTCTGCAATGCCGGAGGCCTCAAAGGCACTCATCACCCTGCATTCAATGCCCCTTTGCTCAAGGACATCGGATATCCTCAATGCATTTATCAACGTAGCCAGCATCCCGATCTTGTCGGAACGGACGCGGTTGAGCGAAGAGAGGGCACCCGCGCCACGGTGTATATTACCCCCTCCGATAACCACCCCGGTCTGGCACCCCGTTTCAACGGCATCCTGGATACATGAAACGATTGTGTTCAGCGCACATTCATCCACCCCGAATCCCCTGTCACCTGCCAGGGCCTCGCCACTGAGTTTCAAAAGGATACTGGAGTATTTAGCGCTCATGGATCAGCTCTCTTCTCCCAGCTGATAACGCATAAACCGTCGTATCACGCACCTTTCACCGGTCTTTCCCATAAGACCTTCCAAAAGCTGCTGAATGGTCTGGTCACTGTCCTTGACAAAGGACTGTTCAAGGAGACAATGTTCTGAATAAAACTTTGCGATCCTTCCGCTGACGATCTTGTCGACAATATTCTCCGGCTTTCCTGATTTTAAGGCCTGATCCTTTAGGATCTCTTTTTCCTTGTCCAGGATGCCAGCCGGGACATCGTCCCTCGATACCCAGTCCGGATTGGCCGCAGCGACATGCATGGCTATATCCTTTACAAAGGTCTTGAATCCATCAGACTTTGCCACAAAATCGCTTTCGCAGTTCACCTCAATCATAACGCCTATCTTCCCGCCCATGTGGATATAAGAACCGATCTCACCCTGAGAGGCGGATCGCCCGGAACGTTTGTTTGCAACCTCCATTCCCTTTTTACGCAAAAAATCAACGGCCTTGTCAAAATCACCGCTGGTTTCTGTAAGTGCCTTTTTGCAGTCCATCATACCCACACCAGTTACATCCCTGAGCCTTTTTACATCACCTGCCGATATCTGCACAATCAACCTCCATTATTGATAGTCCTGCAAAAACCCCGGTTCAGTCATCTCCACCCCATGTCATACATTGATATTGTTGATGGCAAATATGTATTTCCCGACCTTTCGCAAGGACATCACTATCTATTGCGTGACTTCCTCTTTTGAACCCTCTTCGTCCTGTTTGTCTGCACCTTCATCCTTTACAATGATCTCAATATCACCATCAAAATCCCTGCCGATATTGTCATCCATAGAACCCTTAGCCTGTGCCTCA